>JAAZIY010000006.1 GCA_012800625.1 Lentisphaerota bacterium | reverse complement strand
TCTGCCTGGTCTTCCAAAAATCGTCCACCCGCACGCGTTGCGCCACTGTTATTGCGGTGCGCGACGAGGGCGGCAGCGCCGAATATCTGGGGCAGCAGGACATACACTTTGGCAAGAAGGAGTCGGTGGCCGACAGCGCCCGCGTGCTGGGGCGCATGTTTGACGGCATACTCTTCAGGGGCTTCAAACAGAGTGTCGTCGAGGAGCTGGCCCGGCATGCCGGCGTGCCGGTCTGGAACGGGCTTACCGACGAGTGGCATCCCACGCAGATACTGGCCGACCTGCAAACCGTCAAGGAGCACTTCGGGCGCCTGCAGGGGCTGAGCCTGGCCTTTGTCGGGGACGGACGCAACAATGTGTGCAATTCGCTTATGGTCGGCTGTGCCATGACGGGGATCAACATGGTCAATGTCTGCCCGCCGCAGCTCGCGCCGCAGCCGGAGGTGCTGGCTCTGGCGCTGCGCCATGCCCGGCGCAACCGCTGCAGCGTCTCGGTCTGCCATGATCCGCAGCGCGGCGTGCAGGGCGCCAATGTGGTCTACACCGACGTCTGGGTATCAATGGGCGAGGAAAGCCTTTTCCAGCAGCGCCTCGAGCTGCTTAAACCGTATCAAGTGGATATGCAAATGATGAAAAACACCGGGAATCTGGACAATGACCAGGCTATCTTCCTGCATTGTCTGCCCGCATACCACGACCACAACACCGAGACCACGCAGGCCTGCGGCGCACTGGAGGTGAGCGACCAGGTCTTCGAGGCTCCCTTCTCGAAGGTCTTCGAGGAGGCGGAAAACCGCATGCACACCATCAAGGCCATGATCCTGGCCTCCCTTGCCTAGCTCCGCAGTCCCTGCCAAACGGCAGGGATTTTTTTTGCCCGGTTTTCACCACTCACTGAATATACCTAGCCACAAAGGAGACTGCCGTGTTGGACTGGAATAGCTTTCTATTGAAACGCAAGCATCTCGACGAGATTCCCTGGGATGTGTTCCAGCGCCTGCCCCTGGAGGAGAAGGCGAATTATTTCGTGCAGAATAACGGTAGGCCCTTCCATGTTTTGATCGCGCAGCAATTTGAGCGCGAATCGCTGGACAAGCTCTGCGACCTGGCCACGCGCATACGCCGCATCGCCAAAAGCAAAACCGGCATGGACTTCCTCTCGATTCTGCTCAAGCACAAGCGCGCCATGCTCGATTTCACCCAGCCCAGCAGCAGGACCTTCCTCTCGTTTTACGCCGCCTGCCAGATATTGGGCATCAGGCCGGCAGAAGTGCGCAACTCCTCGACCTCCAGCGAGATGAAAGGCGAGTCACGCATGGACTCGATGCGCACCTTCAGCTCATATTTCGACCTGCTTATCATGCGCACGCCGGAACAGGGCCTAGCCGAAAAAACCGCCTGGATGCTGTCCAACACTGAAAGACCGGTGCCCATTATCAATGCCGGCTCGGGCAAGGACCAGCACCCTACCCAAGCGCTGCTGGATATCTACACCCTGCAGCGCAGCTTCGAGAGGCGCGGCGGCATAGAAGGCAAGCACATCGTGTTTTGCGGCGACCTGGCGCGCGGGCGCACAGTGCGCTCGCTGGCCAAGCTGCTCACGCACTACCCTAAGGTGCATATCACCTTCGCCGCCCCGGGAGCCTTGCAGGTAGGCACTGACATCCTGGCACAGCTCGACGCCGCCGGACTGCCCTACGAACTGACGGCAGACTTCAAGTCAACCATAGGCGAGGCCGACGCCATCTATATGACACGTATCCAGGATGAGTGGGACAGCGAGGAGGAGAAGCCGGCAAAATTCAACCTGGCGGAATACTCCTTCGCCGCCGAAGACCTGAAACGGCTCTCGCCGCAGGCGGTAATTATGCATCCGCTGCCCAGACGCAGCGAAATAGACCCGGCCTGCGACAATGACCCCAGAGCGGTATACTGGCGGCAGATGCGCAACGGGATGTGGATACGAAGCGCGCTAATCGCAACCATATTCGTCAGAGACAACGAAATAACCAATTACTACATGATGAATATCAAATAAAACGACTGGTGGAAACACGGCGGTTTTGCCCAGGACGCAATTATTTTTTCAATATTTGTGTTCCTATGCCCTGGTCGGTGAATATTTCCAACAGCAGCGCGTGTTTCAGCCTGCCGTCGATCAGGTGCACCTTGCCCACGCCTTCGGCGATGGCTTGGGCGGCGCTTTCCAGCTTGGGCAGCATGCCGCCTGAGATGCTTCCCCGGCGCGCCATTTCCGGGATTTCTTCGCAATAGATACTGGAGATGAGACTGCTGGGGTCTTCAGGGTCTTGCAACACTCCGGGCACATCGCTGAGAAAGACCAGTTTACAGACCTTCATTTGCGCCGCGATAACACAGGCGGCCATGTCGGCATTGATATTGTATGCCTGCCCGTTCATGTCGCAGGCCAAGGGGGTGATGACCGGGATTTGCCGGCGCTTGAGTATCCAGCCCAGTTGCTCGGTGTCGACATTCACCACTCGCCCCACATAGCCCAGGTCCAGAGGCTGGCCAGTTTCCAAGTCCGGCGTGCTGATGCGTTCGCAGCGCAGCACATTTTTACCGGACACCGCGGCGGCCTCCGCGCCACAGTCCTGCTGCAGGAAGCGCAGCAGCTCGCGGTTGATCTTCTCGTGCAGCACCTGGTCCACCACCTTTATGGTTTTTTCGCAGGTGTAGCGCAGGCCGTTGATGAACAGCGGCTCGATGCCGTACTTCTTAAGCTCGGCACTGATGGCTTTGCCGCCGCCATGCACCAGCAGTGGCTGCAGACCGGCAGCCGCCAAAAAGGCGAGGTCGCGCAAAGCCCCCTGGACGACGGCAGGCTCCTCCATGGCGCTGCCGCCAAACTTGACCAGGATGCTCTGACCCTGAAATTTCTGGATGTAGGGCAGTGCCTCGACTAAAACATCGGCTTTGGCTATCAATTGCTGCATATCGCACATGGTGAAAAGCTGGGTTGAGAATAGGGAATATAAGGCGTAAATCATAAAGTATTATATATGCCTGAGATAGCAAGCCCGAACATAGAAAAAACACAAAGGTAAAGCCGGCAAAATATGAGAGGCCAGGCAGTGCATAATGTGACTTGATGTCCAAAAAATGGTTCTGCTCTCTGTCGCCACCGCATTGCAACTTATCCCTGTCAACTCTAGACAAATTCGCATTAGGCATTAAGTTTTAAAGTATTCCATTTTTTGTTTTTTGAAGGTTAAAAGCATGGATGTTTCAGTTCTACCTTTAGGCAAGCAGAAGCCGGCGCTAAGTTTCCGGCATTTTCCCAGCACATGGCAGGCGGTGCTGTGGCGCAACTGGGGCATAATACCACTGCCCAGACTGGCCAAAATGCTCGGCTGCAGCCAGGAAAAACTGCTGCAGGCCGGCGAGCAGCTCGGCCTCGAACCCGACGACTCGCTCTGCGAGCTCTGGCTAAAACGCGGCTATCAGACCATTATACGGCAAAATTGGCATCTGCTAAGCTATGAACAATTATTGCTGGCCTTGGACTGGAGCGCCGAAAAACTGGAGTATATCCTGCGTGAGGACGACTTCCTGTGGACTAAAATGGGCAATTTCAAGCCGCAGCTGACCCCCCCGCAATACGCGGAACTCGACGAGTTGCAGCTGGCAAAAACCGGCAAGCTGAAAAAATGGCGCCTCGAGACTACGGCAACTTTGCCGGAACGCCAAGAAAAACCCTTCGACTTCCTGCATGCCTCGTACAATGAAAAGCTCAGCCTGCCGGAGCCTGACGGGGGGCTGCGTCTTATCTACTCATATTCCGCGCTCTATGGAGACCCGCTTCTGGACGAGGCTGCCGATCCATACCCGGAGCAACTGCTCGCCGACTATGCCGCCAGCGGCATCAATGCCGTCTGGATGCAGGCCGTGCTCTACAGCCTGGTGCCCTGGTTTGGCCAAAGCGAGTACAGCAAAGACTGCGAAAAACGCCTGCAAAACCTGCAAAAACTGGTGCGCCGTCTGCAAAAACACGGTTTGAAGCTTATCCTTTACATCAATGAACCGCGTGCCATGCCGGAGGCCTTCTTCAAACTGCATCCCGCCTGGCGCGGAGCCGTCTCGAAGAGCAATCCAGACCTCTACGCGTTGTGTACTAGCAACCCGGAAGTGCTCGACATGCTTAGCAAAGGACTCGAAGAACTCTTCCGCAAAGTGCCGGAGCTGGGAGGAGTCTTATGCATCACCATGTCCGAAAACCTGACCAACTGCTTCTCGAAAACCCCGCCCGCAGAACAGCCGGACTGCCCGCTCTGCGCCAGGCGCAGCCCGCAGGAGGTAATCGTTGAAATCCTGCAGGCCATCGAGCAAGGCGTGCACAAGGCCAGCCCGCAGGCCGAGGTCATCGCCTGGAGCTGGGGTTGGGCGCCGGACTGGGACGAGGAGCTGCTCGCCGCCTTCCCACCCAATGTCAAGCTGCAAATGGTCAGCGAAACTCATTTGGAGACACATTGCTGCGGCGGCATTCGGGGCAGCGTAAGCGACTATTCCATCTCCAAGCCCGGCCCGGGGCCTACCTTTGTGCGCCTGGCCGAGAAAGCGCGCAAACAGGGTATTCCACTTATCGCCAAGGTGCAGCTCAACAACACCTGGGAGAACTCCGCGACGCCTTACATCCCGGTGCCCGGCCTGGTCGAAGAGCACTTAGGCAATTTGCGCAACCTGGGAGTGAAAGATTTCATGGTGAGCTGGACCCTGGGCGGCTATCCGGGCGGTAACCTGCCCCTGCTCAGTATCAGCAAAGAGGAACTGCTGCAACAGAAATTTGGCGCGGCAGCCGGCGAAATACTAAAGGCCTGCTCATTTTTTGACCAGGCTTTCAGACACTTTCCCTTAAACGGCACCGCACAGCTCTACACCGCGCCGCAGAACTACGGCCCGGCCAACCTGCTTTTTACCCAAGAAACCGGCTACAAGGCCACCATGGTGGGTTTTCCCTATGACGACATCAGCACTTGGACCGGACATGATTTCTACCCGGGGCAACGCTTCGAGGAGGCCTTCGGCAAGCTCTCCGAACTCTGGCAGGTAGGCATGAACGTGTTGCAGAACGCCAGGCAAATCATGCCTGCCGAGAAGCTGCCAGCCTATGAAGACCTGTGGCGCGTGGCCCAGGCCAGCTCCTGCCATTTCCTCAGCACCTGGCTGCAGATCATGTTCGTGCGCCGACGCAAAATCGGCGACCGCGCCGGTATGCTGACCGCATTGCAGGGAGAGCTGGAACAGTGCGCCCTGCTGCTCGAACTCTGCCGACTGGATTCGCGCATAGGTTTCGAGGCCAGCAACCACTACTACTACAATGAGAACACACTGCTGGAGAAAATTCTCAATTGCCAGCAGCTCATCAGAGAACTGCAGTAGCTTAGGCTTCGTGTGCCTTAGTGTAACTTAGAACCCGTCCAAAAAGATGGTCTGGCAGGAATTTGGACACGAAGACACACGAAGCTACACTAAGACACACCAAGTAGTCTTCGTTTAAAATTAAAATTTCTGCCCAAAAGTGCGTT
>JAAZIY010000337.1 GCA_012800625.1 Lentisphaerota bacterium | reverse complement strand
GCGGCGCATGCTCCAATTCGCTGGAATCACGGTTTTTATGAAGTAATACCTGTTTTTCGCGACAAATTTCCGGCATTAGTATCCAAGTCGTACACTCGGGTTTTTTGGAGGCAAGGCTATTTCTATAAACCAAAAAACGAAGATAAGTTCCCTTTGCCAAAGCCAATTCTTGGTCAAAGGCGGCGAACTCGGCCAAAAAGCCAGGGGCAAAGCGCTCAATGTGCATCTTGGTTTCTGCCAAATAACGCTCCAGCTCCTCGGGCGGGTCTTTCAACTCTCTCTGTTTAATGAAATCCAATATCAACTCGGCCTTGATTTGCCGCAGTTGGACAAACTCCTTGGCGAAAGCGGCGGCATCCAGCTCCAGCCCGGGAAGCAGAGCGGCCACTTCGGCATTGGCACAGCATATTGTGAAACTGGATATAAGCATAATCAGCAGACTAATTAGCATGTTATACACCTTTGCATCTCCTTATTGTAAACAACAGTGAAGCAGAGCCTAAAATTGCAAGCAAGGGGAAGAGGGGCGAGTGAAGGGGCGCGACAAATGGTTCTTAGCCGTGATGCCCCTTTGCATGAGGGCAACTTGCTGCGCCTTCGTTTGACTTGGTGTGTCTTAGTGTAGCTTCGTGTGTCTTCGTGTCCAAATTCCTGCCAGGCCAGCTTTTTGGACGGGGTCTGGCGCCAATAGGCTGGCAGCCTGGTCTGGCATTTGACGCCATTTATTTCAGCATGCCCAGGGTCATCAGCACGTATGCGCTGCTTAGCTCCGGGATGCTTTCCATCCAGCGTCCGCTTTTCTCGTTCATCCAGGAGCCGTCCTCATTTTGGGTTTCGGCCAGCTTGGCGAGCAGCTCGCTTTTCCAGGCGCGGCTGCCGCCTTTGTCGTCAAGCAGTGTTTCCTCTCCCATGAGGGTCAGGGTTTTGGCCAGCAGATGCAAATAGTAGTAGTAGCCTGCTGCTCCGGCACCCGGGTTTTCCTCGATGCTATAGTATTTTTTCAGCCAGTCGAAAGCGCTCTGTATGCGTATGTCGTCCTTGTCGACTTTGGCATAGATAAGGCTTTTCAAGCCGGCGTAAGTCATGCTGCCATAGGAGCGCAGGGCCTCGCTGGCTCCTTCTTTCAGGGCGTCCTCCGGGCAATAGATGAAGCCGCCGCGGTCTTGTTCGGGTGCCGAGCGCACCCAGGCGCTGCTGTTGGTGTCGGCCAAGTTTTGACATATGGTGATGAACTCGAGCGCTTTTTTCCAGGCCAGGCCGGCTTTTGCGGCCTGGGCCGGGTCGCTGTTGTGGGGTTCTTTGTCCAGGTGTTCGGTAACATAAAGCGCCTCGAGGGTCCAGGCCGTATTGCTCAGGTCGGCACGCATTTTTTTGCTGCCGCCGTAGCTCATGCCGCCGGCTGAGGCCGCATCATTGTCGCCAGTCTGGGTGGCCAGCAGGTAGGCCCGGGTCTTTTTGCAGAGCTCCAGGTCTTGCGGGCGGTTGAATTTCGCCAGGGCGGCCAGGCAAATAGAGCTGTTATAGACGGCGTACATGGCACCGCCGCCGCCGGGGCCTCCACCTCTGCCGCCGCGTCCGCCTCTTTTGCTTAGCGCTTTGCCCTTGTCGGTGTCGGCGGCGGCCTGGCTCGAGGCCCCATAGATGCCGCCATCCGGCTTTGCCGCCGCGACGATGTAGTCCAGAGCCAGGTTTATGTTAGCCTTGCCTTCCTCGCTCTGATACAGCGGGCTGTCATACAAGCCCATGCAAGCCAGGGCGGTAAATGCCGGCTGAGCGGTTTCT
This sequence comes from Lentisphaerota bacterium, assembly GCA_012800625.1. Taxonomy (GTDB): domain Bacteria; phylum Verrucomicrobiota; class Lentisphaeria; order Oligosphaerales; family Oligosphaeraceae; genus JAAZIY01. The sequence goes on along the minus strand of JAAZIY010000337.1, from coordinate 284 downwards.
CCCAGCCAAGAGCCGTCCTGGTTCTGTCGGCTTAAAAGCCATAATCCGGCCTTTTGCTGCATACTGCTTATCTGTGCAGACTGAGCGGTGAGCAGCAGTGGCAGCAGGCTAAAACAAAAGACAAAGCATATCCTGGTATTTTTTAACATTGAGCAACTCCTTTGTGATTGTCTGCGACAGCCGCAGCGGCACTGGGGAATATCCCTTCGTGTCTCTTCGTGTCCCTTCGTGTGTCTTCGTGTCCTCCCCCTTCGTGTGTCTTCGTGTCCTCCCCCTTCGTGTGT
>JAAZIY010000336.1 GCA_012800625.1 Lentisphaerota bacterium | reverse complement strand
CGCTGCTGCATGGAGTCGAAGCGCTGGCTGACCAGGTCCAGCTGCGAGCAGGCAAAATTGAAGCTGGGGCGGTCTCCGAAGGTCAGCTTCTCTATGGTCTCCACCGGGGAGCGTCCGGTTTTCAGACCGTAGAGGAATGAGCGCAAGATGACTTTTTCGGCCATTTCGCTGATTTTCTCTTCCCACTGCGTCAGTCCCTTGCCTACCATGCCCAGGAATGCCATGGCCAGTCTGGCGGCTCCGTCCGGCAGGCGCAGCAAGTGGTCGGCGGCCATCAGCAGCGGCTCATACAACGAGCAGATTCGTTTCAGTTCGAGGAACAGGGCGGCCTGTTGCCATTCGCGTCCTTCTTTCATGGCGGAGAACTCCAGCATCATAAAGCGCTGCACCGCCTCTCCCAGGCTTTCAAGCGCATTGCTAAGCCAGCCGCTCACGCTCTCCTCGTCCAGCTTCTCCTCCTGCACCAGGAGCTGCAGATGCGCCAGTATGGCGTAGCGAGCTTTCCCCCCTGCGCTCCAGGCGCGCAGGGTCTGCTGGCAGAGTATGCGGTCGGCATAGTTGGTGAGCTGCGGCCAGTACTCTTGCAGCGCGGGGTCCGCCGCCCAGAGTTCGACCCAGGCCAGGTATTCCCGGCTGAGTCGGCGGCTGGGCATGCTCACCCGCAGTATTTCGCGGATGATTTCCGGGTCCAGCTGGCCGCGGTTTTCCTGCAAGTAGGCCAGTATCCAGGCTTGGGTTTGCTCGGCGGACAGCGTCCAAAGCACCCTCAGGGCCAGCTCCACGACGGTGTCCACTACTTCCAGGCGGCGTCTGTAGGCGTCCGCCGCCCTGGTCAGCGACTGTGCGATCTGAGCGCGGTTGAGCAGCTTGCAGCGGTCCAGGACACTGAAGCGCTGCCCGGAGTATGGCACCAGGGCGGCGGAGAGGCCGCTGCCGCCGCCCTCCGTCTTCTTCTCCTCCGGCAATGCCTGAATTTCGCCGGCGGCCTGCAAGAGCCTGCGATTGCGCTCTAGCTCGTCAAAATACTCCTGTAAAGTAGCCCTGCCGTAAAATTTCACCGGGCTGCCCAGATACTTGGCAAGCAGTCTTTCAAACTCAGGCAAGGCGGCGGCAAAAGCCGGCGCGCCCAGGCGGCGCGCCAGAAGCAGCATATCGGCACGTTGCTCGCTGCTCAGGTCCGGATTCAGGTCGGAGAGAGAGCGCAGAGCCTGGAGAAGACGGTCTAAATTACTGGAATCGTTCATATTTAATGACAAGGGAACGGGGAGCCGGCTGGAAACCGGCGCTCCCAGCGCCGTTCTGGACACAAAGTTACACTAAGTACGCTATCTTTGTTCGGGGCTTATCTACCCAGGGGCAGTCTGGAGGCGAAGCGCTCCGGCAGGCCCCGCTCTCTGATTTTCGCCTGTGTGGCGGCATAGTCGTAGTCGGCTCTAATTATGTCCAGGCAGCGTGTTTCCGGCTCATAAGTCACGGCGCAGGCCCGCGGATCGCTGTCCCTGGGCTGGCCCACCGAGCCGACATTCACCATGGTTTTCTCGGTAAGCTCCAGCACTTTGCGCCGGATAAAATCGACATGGGGCATTTCTCCGGGAATATTGATGCCTACCAGGGGCGAGTGGCTGTGTCCGCAGAAGGCCAGGCTGACGTCCTGGTACTGGAAGTTGGCCGCGAAGGTCTTCTCGTCCAGGCAGTATCCCCAGGGCTGTGGTATAAATGAGCCATGCAGGCAGGTGAAGTGCTCGGTTACGATGCGCATGGGGCGGTTCGAGAGCCAGCGCAGATCATCCATGCTCAGGTGCCCCTGCGTCCAATAGATAGCCTCGCGCACCTCCTCGCGCAGCCTTTCCACCCGGGGGTCCATTAGCAGGGTCACATACTCGTCATGATTGCCCATGACCGACTCGATCTCCAGCTCGCGGATAAGGCTGATACACTCGTCGGGGTTCGGACCGTAGCCCACAATGTCGCCCAAACAGTATATCTTGTCGCAGGCCGACTCCTTGATCTTGGCCAGAATCGCCGTCAGCGCCTCAATATTGCCATGAATATCGCTGATAAAAGCAATCTTGTTCACGGTGACATTCCCTTTATGTGTTAAATTAGTTGAATTCCAAAAAAGATATTGTAGCCGAACAAAGTCAAAAGGCTTGCTGTGCAAGGCCCCAAGCCTATAATAAAACACGCTTTGGCTTCAATGCAAACGAAAAGGTGTAATAGAATGTGGAGAAAAGGTATTTTCAACCTGATGCTGCTGCTCTGCCTGGCTTTTTTCCTGCTGTTTTTCTTTCTGCCCATTTTGCAGGTTTTGCGCGGCGGGCTTACTGACAGCCAGGGCGGTCTCAGTCTCTTTTATCTCAAGGAGGTTTTTCTCAACCCGCTTTACCGCGAGGGTTTGTTCAACTCCTTTCTTATCGCGTTTTGCACCACTGCCTTGTCTTTGCTGCTGGCCTTGCCGCTGGCCTGGCTGTCGCAGCGCTACGAATTCAGCGGCAAGCGTTTTCTCAGCTCCTGCCTGCTGCTGCCCATGATCCTGGCACCCTTTGTCGGGGCCTTGGGGATGCAGTGTATTTTCGGGCGCTACGGCGCCTTTAACGTACTGCTGTTGCGCCTGGGGATAATCAGCGCCGGGCAGGAGACCGACTGGCTGGCCGGCGGTTTTGCCGCCGTGGTGCTGCTCGAAGCCCTGCATCTGTTTCCCATATTATATCTGAATGTGGTCGCTGCCCTTGCCAATGTGGACCCCAGCCTGCTGGAGGCTGCCGCCGATTACGGCTGCGTCGGCCTGAAGCGCTTCTGGCGCATCACCCTGCCCCTGGTCATGCCCGGGGTCTTCGCCGGCAGCACGCTGGTGTTTATCTGGTCCTTCACCGAACTGGGCACGCCCCTCATGCTGAACTACGGACGCACCACGGCGGTGCAGATATTCTCCGGGCTTAACGAGCTGGGCAGCAACCCCATGCCCTACGCCCTGGTAGCCCTGATGATGCTGCTTTCCTGCGCCGTCTATCTGCTGGCCAAGTTCGGCTTTGGCGCTCAGGCTCACGCCATGAGCAGCAAGGCCGGCCAGGCCGCCAGGGGACAGCGCCTGAGCGGCTGGCGCAATCTGCTAGTGGTCGCCGCTTTCGCCGCGGTCATCCTGTTCAGCATCATGCCGCACCTGGGTGTTTTAGGCATGGCCTTCGGCAAAAGCTGGTATCGCAGCATCCTGCCGGAGTCTCTGGGTCTGCAGCATTTCCAGGCCGCCCTTAGCCACAGCCTGACCATACCCAGCATCGCCAACAGCATGCGCTACGCCAGCCTGGCGCTGCTGCTCTGCCTGCTGCTCGGGGTTTTCATCGCTTACGTAGTGGTGCGCGGCAAAGGCAAATGGACCATATTACTGGATGCCTGCGCCATGCTGCCCCTGGCCGTACCCGGCCTGGTGCTCGCCTTCGGCTATATGGCGCTGTCCCAAAAAGGCCATATCTTTCACCGTTTCGACCCGGTGCAGAACCCGACCATACTCCTGGTGATCGCCTACGCGGTACGCCGCCTACCCTACATCGTGCGCTCGGCGGTGGCCGGTCTGCAACAGACCTCGCTCAGTTTCGAGGAGGCCGCCGCCAGTCTGGGGGCCGGCCCTTTCACCGCCTTCAGGCGCATCACCACGCCGCTAATCGCCGCCAACCTGATTGCCGGCAGCATCCTGGCCTTCAGCTTCTCCATGCTCGAGGTCTCCGACTCGCTGGTATTGGCGCACAAGGCGGCCTTCTTCCCCATCACCAAGGCCATCTTTGAACTCTCCATGCTCCTGGGCCAGGGGCCCACGCTGGCCTCGGCGCTGGGCTTGTGGACCATGGCCTTTTTGGGTCTCTCCATGCTGGCCGCCTCCAGTCTTTTGGGCAAACGCATGGGTGCTATCTTCAGGGCTTGAAGCAGCCGGCAAGACGCGTCAAGCACCCCGTTTTAACGCCCAAAAAAACTTCCTATTCCCCCTTGCTTTAGCATGTCTGCCCCCAGTAAAAAAACTCGTGTCCTGCTGTTGGACTGCGCGCCGTTTTGCGGCGGCGCGCAGGAGAGTTTTTGGAGCCTGGCGTTGGCTCTTTTCGAGCAGGGCAACCCGGTGTTGCTGCTCAGTGCCGACCAGAGCCGTTTCGGCCTCCTGAACCGCGCGCGACAGGCTGGGTTGCCGCACATAGGCTTTCAATGCCGGCATTGGCCCTGCAGTCCGCAGGGTCTGCTACAGTTTTTGCGCGACCGTCGTGATTTCGCCCCGCTTTTCCAGCGCAGCCTGGAAGATTTCAAGCCGGAGCTGATTCACGCCAACACGCTGCGCTCGGCACTGCTGCTCAACAAACAGCTGTGTCTAGATGTCCCGCTGCTGCTACATGACCGCGATCTGAAGGCCCCTTTGTTAAGCGCGCCTCTGCTGGCGGCGCGCATCACTGCCCTGGTGGCGGTCTCTGCCGCCGTGGCGCAAAAATGGCGCAAGCTGCTTCCCGCCGAGAAAATTCATGTGGTATACAATGGCCTGCCGTTGCCAGACGAAGAAGCGAAGGAAAAGCGCCCCGGCTTCTGCGTCCTGCTGCTGGCTGACCTGCTAGCCTGGAAAAATCATCGCCTCTTCCTGCAAGTGCTGCAGAGGCTGTCGGGACGCATCCCCGGTCTGCGGGCAATTATACGCGGCAGGCTGCGCGAGCCGAAGGCGGCCAGGCTGCTGCAAGAGCTAAAAAGACAAGCGCAAGCGCTGAACCTGGACAGCCTCCTTGAAATACGCAGCGGCGAGGGAGACGCCCGAAGCGAGCTGCAAGAGGCCGACCTGCTGGTTTCCTGCAGTGAACAGGAGGCTTTTGGGCGCAATATCATCGAGGCTCTGGCCTGCGGCAAAGTAGTAGTGGCCGTAAAGGCCGCCGGCCCGGCGGAAATACTGGCGCATTGCCCGGCAGCCAGCCTCTG
>JAAZIY010000335.1 GCA_012800625.1 Lentisphaerota bacterium | reverse complement strand
GCTCTTATCCGTACTCGGAGCCAGAATGCACCACAGGCACAGTCTGCTGCAAACCCAATGAATCAGCTCCCCCTTCGTGTCCCTTCGTGTATCTTAGTGTGTCTTAGTGTCCTCCCCCCTCGGCTAGCCGGACTGCTGCTAAGTTCTTGTCAAAAAGGGTAATTTTTTGTGCTTTGCTGTCGCAATTCCATTCATAGACACTACAGTTAGTTTTGGTTTTTCCAGCATTTGCACTTTTTCCAGGAGCATATCATGAGCAAGCTATTAATCGGCTGGGCCAGCCGCGACATCTCAACTCAAAAACCGGTCAACTTACCCGGTCAGTTCCATATGCGCATCTCCCAAGGCATACTGGACGAACTCACTCTGACTACCCTGGTCGTTGACAATGGCGAAGACCTGGTCGCATTCCTGTCTATGGACCTGGTTGTCATACGCTCAGGTCTTCTTGACGACATACGAGACAAGGTGCAAGCCCTCAAACCGGATTTCCCGGTTCTGAAAATACTGGCCAATGCCACGCATACACATGCCGGCGCCAGCCATTATGCCGATAAACACTCGGCCTGGCGCAGCGCCTCCTCAACGGCACCGCTGCAAGCTGTGCCCCATGACGGACTAGAAATCGCCAGCGGCGATGAATATCGCGATTTCCTCTCCACCCAGGCCGCCGAGGCCATCTGCCAGGCATACGAAGAGCGCAAGCCCGGCGGCCTCGCCTATGGCTACGGCTATGCCGTCGTCGCCCACAGCCGACGTGTGGTGTACTTCGATGACACCAGCAAACGCGACACGGAAAGCGCCAGCGGATTCAGGGTCAACGGCAAGGCTCAAATGTACGGCAATACCAAAGACGACAAGTTCAGCCACTACGAGGCCGGAGCGGACCACTTCGTCAACCTGCTCTTTACTTTTGACGAAAAGAAAAAACTCAGCGGCGCCATCGTCAACGTGCCCTGTCCCTCGCAGAACTCCGAGCACCGCTATATGCTCTCGGCCGACTACTGGCATGACACTCGTGAGGCAATACGCAAAAAACACGGCGATATCTTCATCCTGGGGCAAAGCGCTGCCGGCGGCGATGTCTCGCCTCGAGTATTGCACTACAAGGAGGCCCAGGAACGCCGCTTCCGCCTTAAATACGGCAAACCCGGTGAGGCACCATTAGACAAAGACCTGGCTGAACGCAAAGATATTGCCGAGCGCATTGCAGGCTGCTTCAGCGAAGTCTACTCCTGGGCAAAAAAAGAAATACTTACCGAGGCGCCATTGCAGCACGAGGTCAGAACCATTAATCTCTCAAAACGCATTATCAGCGAGCCAGAGTATGAATTTGCCCTAAAAAGCCTGGAACCCTTGATGCAAGAGAAATTCAAGGAGGACGGCACGGCGCTGGAGAACTTGAACCACAACTCCAAGCTAGTGGCTCAGCGCGGGCGTTTCGAGCGCATCATCAAGCGTTACCAGACTCAAAAGGACGAGCCTAAGCTGCCCATGGAGCTGCATGTGCTGCGCATCGGCGATGTCGCTTTCGCCTCGAACCGCTTTGAAATGTACATAGACTACATGCACCGTATCCAGGCACGCAGCCCCTTCCTGCAGACCTTCGTCATCCAGCTGGCCGGCGTGCCCGGAGACGAAGGCGGCACCTACCTGGCCACCAAACGCGGCGCCCAGGGCAAAGGCTACAGCGCCTGTCTCTTCTGCAACCAGGTATCCCCCAAAGGCGGACAGGAACTAGTCGAGCAAACCGTAAAATCGCTCAACAAACTCTACAAAACAAAGTAAAAAGCTGGATTTTGCACCCTGAGCCATAACAAAAAAGGCCGGCTGAACGAATTCAGCCGGCCTTTTTTTCTTACTTACGATTCGGACAACTGTCCTATACTCAGATATGAGTAGAAAAGTGACGTTTTTACGTTATGTTTATCAAGGTCTTAATCCTAATAAACTAAAAAAAGGAAAAACGTCACATGGTTAATTCAACTTGACTATTACTCTTCGGCGCTTGCCTCATCCGCCTCGCCCTCGCCCACTAGCCAGCGTACGAAACGCAGCACCTTGACTTGCGGCGCCACCTTGCTTAGACTGCTCTTGTCATCATCGATCCAAGGCTGTTCCATCAGGCAGATTTCCTTGTATATCTTGTTCATCTTGCCTTTCAGGATGCCCTCCATGATCTGGGCCGGCTTGCCTTGCAGTTCCGGCTGAGCCGCGGCGATTTCCTTTTCCTTCTCAATGAATTCAGCAGGCACATCAGCCGCTGAAATATAACTGGGATTGCTGGCGCAAACATGCAGGCAGATATTATTGAGCAACTCGTCGCTGCATTCCCCACCCACCTCGACCATGACCCCGTAAGGCACGCCGGTGTGCAAATAAGTGCCGATGCGCCCGCCTTTGTTCTCCCAGCGCAGAGCGCGACGCAGCTGCATATTCTCGCCTAGCTTGCCGATCAACGCTTTCAAATCGTCGGAAACCAGGGCGGCGAGCTGCTCGGAAATATCGCCGTCACAATCGAAATCATTCAGGGCCTTGGCAGCGGCCTCCTCAGCAAAACTTGTAAATTCGCCGGTTTTGGCAACAAAATCAGTTTCACAGAGCACTTCGACCAACACCGTGGCCTCATCGTTGGAACACACAATAAACTTGCCTTGGGTGGCACTGCGTCCAGCCTTTTTGGCGGCCTTGGCAATGCCGGCTTTGCGCAGGTGCTCTATGGCGACACTCACATCCCCATTGCTCTCAACCAACGCCTTCTTGCATTCCATCATGCCAACGCCGGTCTTTTGGCGTAGCTCATTGACCATTTGTGCCGTGACTTTTACCATCTTGATTATCGTCCTCTTATGTTGTGCCCGCGGCAGCGGGCGATGAATGATGTGAAAAACTGAGGGCAAGCCTCTCAAACTAGCGCTGTATCTTAGGCCTGCTCGACCGCTTCTTCTTGCTCCTCAGCCTGCTCAGTGGCAGGTTCGCTCTTGCCCACTGCTTCTTCGCTAAGCTCGCCGGCTTCGGAGGACTCTTTGCGGTGGGCAATGCCCAAACCGGAAGCAATGGCGGTGGCCAAAGCATCTACAATGACCTTAATGGAGCGCAGCGCGTCATCATTGCCCGGAATGACATAATCAATGGCGTCGGGATTGCAGCAGGAGTCCACCAAAGCTACGATTGGAATGCCCAGCTTGGCGGCTTCTTTGACTGCGATGTGCTCGCGGTCAACGTCAATAACCACCAATGCCTTAGGTAAGCCGCGCATATTCATAATTCCGCCCAGGGTGCCTTGCAGTTTTTCCATCTCACGTCGTAGCCCAGCCACCTCTTTTTTCGGTAGCCTGTCAAGCTCGCCGTTGGCGTCTTGCTCTTGCAGTCTGCGCAGATACCCCAGACGCTTAAACACGACGTCCTTGTTGGTCAGCGTGCCGCCCAGCCAGCGCTCGCACATAAAAGGCATACCCAGACGCTCAGCAGTGCTCTTCAGGCATTCCTGAGCCTGGCGTTTGGCGCCCACAAAAAGGATCT
>JAAZIY010000334.1 GCA_012800625.1 Lentisphaerota bacterium | reverse complement strand
GCCCCTTCGGGGCACCAAATGGACAGATTCTCAAGAAAAAATTAAAATTTTAACAGAAATTTGTATTTTTCATGCAATTTTATCGAATTTTCTGTTTTGTTGAGATAATAACCGGTTGTTCGAAACCTTGCAATTACAGTTTGCCTACTTAATCAGCTTCCTTTTAGTGTTTTTTGTGCCTTTTGTGTCTTTTGTGGTTCAAAGACTTTAAGGACGGGGTCTAAATATGGTAAAAACGCAGCTATGTTAAAAAGTGCCAGTCTGATTTTAATTTTTTGGCTTGTTTTTCTTCTGCCCTGTCAGGCTGAGAACCGGCTGTCCACGCCATTGCAGAGCAGTAGTGTCAGCGGTGCGCAATATCGCTGGACGCTTGCCGAGGCCAAGGCGCTGGCTTTGCAGCGCAATCCCAGCATTGCCCAGACGCAGGCCGGCATCGAGCGGGCTGCCGCATTGCTGCAAGAGGCCGAGGCGGCCTATTGGCCCACTTTGGACTTGAATGCCTCAATCACACGCTGGCGCGACCGCGCCAGCCGACCACTGCGAGACTACGATAATAATACGCGCTATGGCAGCGGGCTGGGGGCGCAATGGCTGGTTTTTGACGGGTTTCAGCGCAAGTTCGCAACTCTGGGGGCCAAATACGGCTTGGAAAGCAGCACACAGGCACACTACGATGTGCAAAGGTTGCTGCTGCAAGCTGTTTCCAGCGCTTTTTATGCCGCCTTGCTGGCGCAAGACAATATGGAGATAGCCCGACAGGACGCCGATTTCAACGCCATTTTGCTTGAGGACGCCAAGAAACGCCATGCCGGCGGCATCGCTCCGCCTAGCGAGGTGCTGAATTTCGAGTTGCAGGTAGGCAAGGCCCGGGTCGATTATATCGCTTCAGAGCGCAGCTGGCAAAGCGCCATTGTGGTGCTGGCAGCTTTGTTGGCAACCAGCGAAGACCAGATTTGGCGAAAGGTGGAGCTGGTTCCGCCCCCGGCGGAGCTACTGCGACACGAGATTTCACTGCCTAAGCTCTTGGCTTATGCCCTGCGTCAGCGTCCCGACCTGCTAATGGCCGACAATGCTATTTTGCGCAGTCAGGCCGCGGTGCAGGCGCAGCGCGGCTCCTGGTATCCGCGCATCAGTCTTTTCAGCGACTATTCCTACGAGCGCGAGGCCTCTTTGCACTTCAACAAGCATTTGGACCGTAATGTCAGCTTTGGAGTAGTGTTAAACTGGAATTTATTCGAGGGGCATCGCACTAGCGCGGCAGTGGCTGCCGCCGAGGCCGAGCTTCAGTCCGCCTTGCAGAGCAGGCAGAGCCTGCTGCTCGAAATCGAGTCGGAGCTGCGGCGCAACTTGCTGGCCTGGGACTCCAGCCGCCGCCAGCAGGTTTTACAGGAGGATATATTTTCCACGGCCACCAGGATACGCGACTTGGTACACCAGGAGTATCTGGGCGGCACCACGACGATCACGCGTCTGAATGAAGTGCAGAGCGATGTGACCAAGAGCGCGGCGGCGCGTTCCAGCTCCTATGTGCAGGTGCTTAATAACCTCGAACAGCTTGCCGCCAGCAGCGGCCTTATCTTGAAGGAAGACTATCTGCAAGAGCTAGGGGAAAAGCGCAGCGAAAACTGAGAGTTTTTCAGACACCAAAACCGACAAAGCTGCAAAAAACTTGTTTGGCTTTGATTTTGGGGCGACGCTGACGCATTTGTAACCTGACTGTATTTTATTTAGTCTATAGGAAACTTGTTATCATGAAGAGAATTCTTGTCCCTATTTTCACTTTGCTTCTGGTTGT
>JAAZIY010000333.1 GCA_012800625.1 Lentisphaerota bacterium | reverse complement strand
TCATAAACAGCAGCAGGGCCACGCCTATGATACCGATAGCGGGCACCTTCATGAGCACCGCTTTAAGCACACCAAATTCGGAAGGCTCATAAAACGAACGCCAGAGATAAATGACCACCAGGCCGGTGATCACCGCAGGCAGATAAAAAACCGTGCGGAAAAATATGCGGCCATAAGGGATTTCCTGCAGAAACACCGCCAGGATCACCGGCGGCAAAAAGGTCAAAGTCACGGTCAAAAAGCAATATTTCAGGGAGTTATAGACCGTCTCCCACCATTCCGGGTCCCAAAGCACATTGCCAAAGTTGTCCAGCCAGACCCACTTGGACTCTCCCAGGATCTTGAAATCCTGGAAGGCCATCACTGAGCCCATCACCAGGGGTATGTATTTCCACAGCAGGATCGAGAGCAGGGCCGGCATCAGTATGATGTATGCCCACTTATATTTGCGGAAACCCCAGGTAACTTGCTCCTGGCCTACAACTTTAGGCGGCATAAAGGCCTTGAAGATACGCCTGAAAACCAGCGAAAAAGCCACCACGATGCAGACCAGCATGAAAATGGCACTGAGGCGGCGAATCAGCTGCTGCATAGGAGTTAGCAGGCCCAGCATCTTCTCGTTGGTACTGGCCACTGCGTTGCTTAAAAGATTATGCAGCATGGCACGCCGCTTTGCCATCGCTTCGTGAGCCTCCTGCCAGGCCTGCAGCTCCTCCTCGCTGGCACCCTGCGCCTGCAAGTCTGCCAGGCTGACATTGAGATAGGCCTCGGCCTTCTCGTATTCTTCGGCGCCATACAGCGGTATCTTCGGGTTTTCCCTGGCCAGAGCCAGGTTTTCAGCAGCCTGCATGGGCTGGGTCATCTCGACATAGACCAACTGGCAGTTGCGCCCATAAGGCTCGGGCTTGCCGCTCTCGATTGATATGTTAAATGCTTCCTCCCAGCCGGGCGGAGCAAGCCGCACCAGGTCATCATAGCCGAATTCACGCAGCAGCTTGGGATTGACGAAGTTGCCCAGTCCGCCCTCGACCATCTTCTCCACATAGATAGCGGTTGCCTCGCGACCGGGCAGAAAACGCAAATATTCCCAGGCGGCGTCGCGCACCACCGGATTGTCGCAGCCGGCAAAAATGGCTTGCATGCTACAGTTGATCTCATTGCCGCGGTGGCGCACGCCGTCCTCGTCGGCATATCCCAAGGGCACTGGGGCGATGCCCACCAGATCCGGATTGATAGTTGAAAACATACGCTCATTCAGATATGCCGGCATAAAGCCCACCTGTCCCAGCTCCCATTTCTCGGCCTTGTCGGTCTCCTTGATGGCATAGCCGTAGCGTGTGACGTTGTTTCTGTCCAGCCATCTTTCGGTGGTCAGGCGCAGGTAGAAGTCCAGGGCAGTGACTGCCTCCGGGCTGTCGAAAACCGCGCGCCAGGTATCAGTGGCCGCATCCTCCTCCATGACTTCGCCGCCTGCCGACCAGAGGAAGGGCACCCAGAACCAGCTTTCGCTCTGCCCTTTTCCCAGGGCCACGCCATACACGCCGCGTCCCGGGTCGTTAAGCTGTTTACAATAGGCGAAGAAGTCCTCCCAGGTCCAGTCGTTGTCCGGATAAGGTATGCCGGCTTTATTCAGCAGGTCTTTGCGGTAAAGCATGACGCGGCTGAGCAGCCCGCGCCGTGGTATGGACCAGATATGAGCCGTCTTCTCGCCGATTTTTTTGCGTTTCATCACCGGCAGTATCTTGGGATGCACCATGAAGTCGAACTCCTCCTGCTTCATATTGCTGAAGTAGCCGTCCTCCGGCTTGTCCAGCGGATAGAGGAAGCCCTCCTGTATATAAGTGTCCGACTGCCTGAAATTCACCAGGAGGACATCTGGGGAGACGCCGCCGGCGATGGCCATCAGCGGGCCGGTATCCTGGGACATGCCCTCGACTGTGATGCCGGAGTAGCTTTTGAACTCTACCTCAAGGTCCTCCTGGCGCCAGCTGAAATTGCCGTACTTGTCCGGGTTAGCCTCATATTTGGCGCGATATTTCTTTTCGAAGATATCTGGAAAACGCTTCAGGAATGCCTCAAAGACGGCGTATTCGGCACGGTTGGCGGTATCGGTCCTGGTGGCGTCCGGGATACCCCAGCAAACCACGGTGATTTTAGTCTTTCCTTCAGCGCTCAGCTCGACACTGCCGCCTAGACCCGGCAGTGTGCAGAATAAACTCAGTGCGAGGCAAAAAAACAGGGCTTTTTTCATATTTGCGGGTAATGTTGTCTCGTGGGATAGGTTAATTTCAGACGCGGCTGGCGGCATTGCGCTTCAATAAATACACATAAGCCGCATAAGGTCTTAACGCAGAGCAGGCGGCAAATATTTGTCACTCTGCCTTAGTGCGTCTTCGTGTCCTCCCCCTTCGTGTGTCTTCGTGTCCTCCCCCTTCGTGTGTCTTCGTGTCCTCTCCCCCCTTCGTGCGCCATCAGCGCAGCAGCTGTTCCAGGTCTTTGCGTGTTAGCTTTGCCGTCAGGCCGGCTTCGCTTTGGCTGCCTACCACTGCCTAGAAAAGTTCTTGTTTTTCTTGCATAAGTTCGATCACCCTTTCCTCGATGCTGTCTTTTGCCAGCAGCCTATAGGCCATGACGGTTTTGTCCTGTCCTATGCGGTGGGCGCGGTCTATGGCTTGATTTTCCACTGCCGGGTTCCACCAGGGGTCATAGAGGAAGACATAGTCCGCCTTGGTCAGGGTAAGGCCGGTGCCGGCAGCCTTCAGGCTAAGCAGGAAGACACCGGCCTGCTCGCTGCGGTTAAACTCCTGCACCAGCTCGCTGCGCCGTGGCAGCGGCGTCTCGCCGGTGATCTGCCAATAAGGCAGGCCGGCCTGCGACAGGCGCCGCGCAATAAGGTCCAGCATACGGGTGAACTGGCTGAAGACCAATACCGAGTGTCCGCTTTCGTTCAGCTCTTGCAGCTTTTCCAGCAGCAGGGCCAGCTTGCCGCTGTCCTGTCCGGCAAAATCATCGGAAAGCAGGGCTGGATCGCAGCAGATTTGCCGCAGCCTGGTG
>JAAZIY010000332.1 GCA_012800625.1 Lentisphaerota bacterium | reverse complement strand
CCTGGAAGGCGCAACTTGTTGAGGCTAATCTTTTAGTGGCGCCTTTCAGGCGCTGTTTTGTATGGTAGCTTAACCCTAGGCACTGCGCGCTCCGCGCTTCGTGCCTAGGGTTATTATAGTATGGCGCTCCGCGCCATTCTGCGGTATGCTAGTACCCTGCCGTGTGCTGATGCCCTGCCGTGTGCTGATGCCGGTACAGTGTCATGTGTGCTGACACTGTGCCGTGTAGCACTGCGCACTCTATGTCATACTTGGAACCATGAAAATTTAAATTGTCAAGTTGAGTGGTTTCTGGTCAGTGTGTACAAAAAAAACCAGAATATACTGTATAGCAAGAAAGCGAATCTGCTCAGTAAAATTAAACAATTTGTTTTTTCATAACTCCTAAGTCACAGCAAGACAGGCTAAGTCACGCCAAGGTTTTTCTGACTTTATCGAGTATGCCGTTGACGAAGGCGGCGGATGCGGCCTCGCTGTAGATTTTGGCCAGCTCGACGGCTTCGTTGATGGCGATGACGGGCAGTTTTTTTTCTGTGAAGGCGATTTCACTGACTGCGATTCTCATGATGCTGCGGTCTATGTATGACATTCTTGGCAGGCTCCAGTTGCTTGCCGCCTTCTGCAGCAGGCGGTCGATTTCCTCGAGGTTTTCGCAGGTGGCCTCGATGATTTTCCTGGCATATTTCCATGCTTTGCGCTGGTTTTCGTCTTCGAGCCAGGTTTCTTGGAAGCGTGAGAGCTGTTCTTGGTCGCAGCGGCATTGCTTATTCATATCCATTTGGAAGATGAACTGCATTGCCAGGCAGCGCGCCTTTCTGCGTCTAAGCTGAAAGGTCTGCTGTTTTGCCGCGATATTATTCTGTTCTTCAGCCGTCTTCATAAGTTGTTCAGGGCAGGTTTTTCATCAGGTTGGCCATTTCTATGGCGCTGGCTGCGGCGCTGGCGCCGCGGTTGCCGGCCTTGCTGCCGCATCTTTCTATGGCCTGCTCGATGTTTTCGGTGGTTACCACGCCGTAGATGACCGGCAGGCTGCGGCTCAGGGAGATTTGCGCCAGACCCTTGGAGACCTCGGCGTTGATATAGCTGGCATGCGCGGTGCTGCCCTGGATGACTACGCCCAGGCAGATGATTGCGTCGTACTTGCCGCTGTCAGCCATCTTTTGCGCAATCAGTGGGATTTCGTAGGAGCCGGGCACCCAGGCCACGGCGATGTCGGAGAGCTCGGCACCCTGGCGGCGCAGCTGGTCTATGGCCCCGTCCCTGAGTTGTGAGACGAAGATATCATTGAAGCGCGCGCAGACTATGGCAAAGCGCAATCCCTGGGCATTGAGCATGCCCTCATAGGTCTGATAGTTGGACATGGATTACTCCTGAAGTTCAGCGTTGATGGTGCTGGGCAAAAACCACTAAGGGGGGGAGGACACGAAGACACACGAAGGGACACGAAGGGGGGAGGACACGAAGACACACGAAGGGACACGAAGAGACACGAAGAGACACGAAGGGCTTTTTGGGGTAGGGTTTAATTCAGGCGAAGCGCTCAGAGCATGTGCTGCATGCGTTCTTTTTTGGTTTGCAGGTATTTTTCATCATGCTCGTTGACCGGCACGATAATGGGTTCCCTGCCGGTGACCTGCAAGCCGTAGCCTTGCAGGCCGACGATTTTTTTCGGGTTGTTGGTGAGCAGGCGTATGCTTTTGACTCCGAGATTTGCCAGGATTTGCGCTCCTATGCCGTATTCCCGCAGGTCTGGGGGGAAGCCCAGCTTGATATTGGCGTCGACGGTGTCCAGGCCTTGTTCTTGCAGCCTATAGGCGTGCAACTTATTCACCAGCCCTATGCCGCGGCCCTCCTGGCGCATATAGACCACTATGCCTCTGCCTGTGGCCACGACTTGGCGCATGGCGGCGGCCAGCTGCAGCCCGCAGTCGCAGCGCTGGGAGTGAAAGACGTCGCCGGTGAGGCATTCGCTGTGCACGCGGGTGAGCACGTCTTCCTGGCCGGCGACTTCGCCGTAGACCAGGGCGAGGTGTTCGCGCCCGTCGTTCTTGGTCACAAAGCAATGCAGGTCGAAGAGGCCGAACTCGGTGGGCATCTTGACGGTCTCGATGCGCTCGACCAGGCTCTCGGTGCGCCGGCGGAACTTGATGAGGTCGGCAATGCAGCCGAATTTGAGCTTGAATTTTTTGACGAATTCCTTTAGCTGAGGCACGCGCGCCATGGTGCCGTCCTCATTCAGGATTTCACAGATAACCGCTGAGGCTGACAGCCCGGCCAGGCGCATCAGGTCCAGTGCCGCCTCGGTGTGTCCGGCGCGCACCAGCACACCGCCTTCACGGGCGATAAGCGGGAAGACATGGCCCGGGGAGTGGAAATCGGCGGCGCCGCACTTGGGGTCGGCGATTTTTTTAATGGTCAGGGCGCGGTCCTGGGCGGAGATGCCGGTGGTGGTGCCCTGGTTGGCGTCCACGCTGACGGTGAAGCAAGTGCCGTAGGGGTCGGTGTTTCGGGTCATCTCGCTCAGTCCCAGCTCGAGGGCGCGTTCGGCACTGATGGGTGTGCAGACCAGGCCGCGACCGTGCGTGACCATGAAGTTGACGGCCTCGGGGCTAGCCAGCTCGGCGGCCATGATGAGGTCGCCCTCGTTCTCGCGGTTTTCGTCATCGGTGAGCACGACCATCTCGCCGGCGGCCAAGGCCACAGTCAACTCTTCTATGCTGTTGAACATGTTTTTGCTCCAAAGATACAAACGTAATCAGATAATATAATGCATAGGTGGGATTTTTCGCCGGCAGGGGGAGGACACTAAGACACACGAAGTCACACAAAGACACACCAAGGGCTGCTGGGTAATGCAAGAAGGGCGAGCTGTAGAGTCAGCTCGCCCTTCAGTTTAGCTTGCGGTTTGTTTTATTTTTAGACGACGTATGTATTTGCGGTGGTAGAGCCGCCTTTGCCGGTCCAGTTGCTGTGGAAGAACTCGCCTCTGGGCTTGTCTACGCGTTCGTAGGTATGCGCGCCGAAGTAGTCTCTTTGTGCCTGCAGCAGGTTGGCCGGCAGTCTTTCGCTGCGATAGCCGTCAAAGTAGGTGAGTGCGGCATTGGTGCAGGGCATGGGCACGCCCATGCTGATGGCGGTTCCTGCCACGCGGCGCCAGGCGCCCTGCGAGCGGTCCATGACATCCTTGAAGAAGGGGTCGGTGAGCAGGTTTTTCAGGTCGGCGTTATTGTCGAAAGCCTCCTTGATCTTGCCCAGGAAGCGCGAGCGTATGATGCAGCCGCCGCGCCACATCAGCGCGATGCCGCCATAGTTGAGCTTCCAGCCGTATTCCTCGGCGGCGGCCATCATAAGCTGATAGCCCTGCGCGTAGGAGACGATTTTGGAGGCGTAGAGCGCGACGCGCAGGTCTTCGAGCATTTGTTCGCGGCTGCCCTCGAACTTGGCCACTTCGGCTTTGAAGAGCTTGCTGGCGGCGACGCGCTCGTCTTTGAGGGCGGAGAGGCAGCGCGCGAACACTGCTTCGCCGATCAGCGTGAGCGGCATGCCGGCGTCCAGTGCGGCGATGGCGGTCCATTTGCCGGTGCCTTTTTGCCCTGCTGTATCGAGGATCAGGTCTACTACCTCTCTGCCTTTTTCGTCTTTGAATCCCAGTATGTCTCTGGTTATTTCGATGAGGTAGCTTTCCAGCTCGTTTTCATTCCATTGTGTGAACACTTTTTCCATTTCGGCATTATTCATGCCTATGGCTTTCATCATGTCATAGGTTTCGCAGATCATCTGCATATCGCCGTATTCGATGCCGTTATGCACCATTTTGACAAAGTGTCCGGCGCCGTTTTCGCCCACCCAGTCGCAGCAAGGCTCGCCTTCATCGGTGTGTGCGCAGATGGTTTGGAAGATTTTCTTGACATGCGGCCATGCCTTGGGCGAGCCGCCGGGCATCATGCTGGGTCCGGTGAGGGCGCCTTCTTCGCCGCCGGAGACTCCGGTGCCGATAAAGAGCAGTCCTTTGCTTTCCAGGTATTCTGTGCGCCGGCTGCTGTCCGGGAAATGGCTGTTGCCGCCGTCTATGATAATGTCGCCGGGTTCCAGTTCCGGGATAAGCATTTCGATAAAGTCGTCCACCGGCTGTCCGGCCTTCACCATAAGCATGATTTTGCGCGGTCTTTCTAGGCTGGCCACCAGTTCTTTGATGCTTTTTGCGCCGATGATGTTTTTACCGGCGGCTCTGCCGGCGATAAAGTCATCGACTTTGCTGACCGTGCGGTTATAGCAAGCCACTGTGAAGCCCTTGCTTTCCATGTTGAGGATGAGGTTTTCCCCCATGACTGCCAGGCCTACCAGGCCGATATCAGCGAGTTTTGTCATTGTGTCTTCCTTTTTGATGTGTTATCTGTAGTTGGGAGGGTGTTACCAGGATGGGTTTTCCGTCTGTGCCGGCTGGGAGCGCCGGCATCCTTGCCGCTCCCCTCTCCCTTTCCAGCTCCTGCCATTCGACGGATTTGTAGCGCCTTCCAGGCGCTGTTTTTTGGGTTGTTCTGTTCCCCAGGCACTCCGCCCTTCGGGCTCCGCGCCTGGGGTTATTATAGTATGGCGCTTCGCGCCATAAAACTTCGTATGACTTAGTGTGTCTTCGTGTCCAAGACCCCGCCAGGCCTCTTTTTGGCGGGTATTACCAGGATGGGTTTTCCGGCAGTGCCTTGTCGAATTCGGCGAGCAGTTGTTCCTGATAGCTGCCGGCATAGTCGCCTGCAAAGAAGCGCTTGATGCCCTGGTCCAGGAATTCCTGCCAGTATTTTTCCTCTTCGCCGGGTATGATCGGGAAGAAGAGTGCCTGGTTGGCTTTGGCGGCCTTGTAGTCTCCGGGGGCGTCGCCGACCATGAGTATTCTGTCGCCCGGGTATCTGTCTTTGGCGGCCAGCTGCAAGTGCTCGGTCTTGGTACCGGCTTCCTGGCCGGCGATAAAATTAACGAACTGGTCTATGTTATGCTCTTTCCATTCGCGCTGCAAGGCCTCGATGGGGGTTTGGCTGACCACGATGGCGTCGGCCTTGGCATGCACTTTTTGCAGCGACTCGCGCACTTTCGGGAAGGGCGGCACGCCGTAGACCAGGTCCAGGATTCTGGCATCCACCTCCATGGACCAGTCCAGGATTTTGCTCAGGTCCTCGTTTTTGCTGTCAGCCACCTTGCGTTTCAGTGCGGGTATGCCCAGCTTGCTTTCCTCTTTGACCCATGCGTCCAGGGCCGGGATACTTGCTCTGAGCTTGATGCCGCGCTCCTCGAACACCTTCCATTGGCTGATTAGCCGCAGCGCTTTTTGTATAGCCAGGTAGCGGTTGCAGCCCCGGTCTTTTGAATACAGGTTGACGAACTGCCATACCTCGCGGGCGTATTTGCTGGCGGCCTGCAGCTCGAAGTGCTTGATGAATGCGGGGCAGAAGCATTCTTTCTGCTTTATCTCCATAGTGTCGAAGATGCAGCCGTCGCTGTCAAAGCCGACAAAAAAATCATGTTCTTTTGGCAGGTTTTTCAACTGGGACACATAATCCATGTTTTTCTCCTTGGGGTTAAGCTCCTGTGGTTGGCGCACATATTTGGAAAGGAAGACATAATATAGTGCCAATTGAGGCGCCATGCCGGAAAATCCCGCCTTATAAGCCTTGCTGCGCCTTGGTGTAGCTTCCTGTGCCTTTGTGTCCAAAAGAAGCGCGCCAGCCGGGTTTGGAAAGGCGATTCATTACGCAGAAAGTTATTTTTAGGTTACATTATGTAGTTTACTCTGGTTTTATATTTTTATCTGAAAGGGATTAGATGTCCGAGCAAGCCAATAGCGATCTTATGTCGAAGGTGGTTGCCTTGTGCAAGCGCCGCGGCATTATTTTTCAGAGTTCCGAGATATATGGCGGCATCAACGGTTTTTGGGACTATGGTCCCAATGGCGCGCCATTGCGCCGCAGCATCGAGCAGCTTTGGTGGCGCAACATGGTCGAGGAGCGTGACAACGTAGTGGGCATTGACTCCACCATTATCTGTCATCCCCGGGTCTGGCATGCCTCCGGCCATGTCGAGCAGTTTGCCGACCTGATGACCGACTGCCTGGCTTGCAAGAAGCGCTACCGCGTGGATCAGCTCGAGGACCCCGGGCTCTGCCCGAGCTGCGGCTCGCGCGAGATGACCGAGCCGCGCCAGTTCAACCTGATGATGAAGACCTATGTGGGGCCGGTTTTTGACGAGGAGCACGCCGCCTATCTGCGCGCCGAGTCCTGCCAGCCTATCTTTGTCAACTTCAATACGGTCAGAAATGCCAGCCGCCAGAAAATCCCCTTTGGCATAGCGCAGACCGGCAAGGCCTTCCGCAACGAGATCAACCCGCGCTTCTTTACCTTCCGCAGCCGCGAGTTCATGCAGATGGAGATGGAGTTTTTCTGCCGCGAGGAGGAGTCTATGGACTGGTATGAATACTGGCGTGCCGAACGCTGGAAATTCTATACCGAGACCCTGGGCATTGCCGAGGACAAGCTGCGCTGGAACCCGCACGAGAACCTGGCGCATTACGCCAAGGCGGCAGTGGATATCGAATACCTCTTCCCCTTTGGCTGGGGCGAGATCGAAGGCATACATCATCGCGGCACCTATGATATGATGCGGCATGCAGAGTACTCTGGACAGGAGCAGGACTGCAAGGTCTTTGACCAGGAAAGCCGGGAGTCGTATTTCCCCACCGTGGTGGAGACCTCCTGCGGCCTGGACCGTATCTGCCTGATGATGCTCTGTGACGGCTATCACGAAGACCTGGCTGAAACCCGCAAGGAGGGCAAGGCGGAGGAGGAGCGCGTGCTGCTGCGCCTGCCGGCGGCGATCGCCCCGGTGCAGGTGGCAGTACTGCCGCTGAGCAAAAAACTCGCCGAGCCGGCCAGCGAGCTGAAAAACCAGCTGCGCCGGCATTTCAGAACCGACTATGACGAGGGCGGCAGCATAGGACGACGCTATCGCCGACAGGATGAGCTGGGCACGCCGTACTGCGTGACCTACGATTTCGACAGCCTCAAAGACCAGGCGGTAACCCTGCGCGAACGCGACAGCATGGAACAGCAGCGCCTGCCCATGGCCGAGCTGCCGGCCTGGCTCCTGGATAAGCTCTGAGATAAACCGCGTCCAAGAAGATAGTTGGACACTAAGACACACTAAGACACACTAAGGCACACGAAGCTTTTGTTCCTCTTTTTTGTTGTTGATTCCACCAAATACAGGCTTTGCCATGACACGGCCAACTCCTCGCATCTACTCGCTTGCCTTTGTCCTGCTGCTCCTGCTTAACCTGGG
>JAAZIY010000331.1 GCA_012800625.1 Lentisphaerota bacterium | reverse complement strand
TATGATTTAGAAAATATAATTCAGGGCGAAATGGAGACCCTGCTTAGTGAAATACGCACTATAGACGCCAATCGCCGCCTTATCGAAGAACTGAATATGTAAGCCTTGCCGTTTTGACTCCGGCGCGGTGTCTTGCTGACTGTGGCTTGGTCTGTCTCCGGTTGCGAAAACCTATTCCAGCGGCAGCACAACTATGTCTTTCGCCTTCACATGCAGCTTGTGTAATTCGCCGTTTTGCCACTGTCGGCTAGGGTTCATCTCATAAAACTGCAGGGTTTTGCCGTCCTGGCCTTTAGCCAGATGCTTGGCAAGCTCGCCTAGGTATTCCACCTGCTGATGCCTGACTTCCAGGCAATTTTCCTTGTCTTCGCCCAGCAGTATGGCTTCCGGGCGCACAGAGAGCAGCACGGCGTCGCCTTCCTTCAGTCCTGCATGCCCGGTGTCAGCTCTGAAGTCGCCCAAGGCGGTGTCAATTATAATCGTGCCGGGCTGCATACTGCGCAGCTGCCCCTCGATAAAATTATTTTCACCCAAGAAACCCGCCACGAAACGGCTTTTTGGCCTTCTATAGATTTCCTGGGGCGTACCTATCTGACATATTTCACCTTGATGCATGACAGCGATGCGGTCAGCCATGCTTAGAGCTTCTTGTCGGTCATGGGTGACATAGATTCCGGTGAGGCCGCTGTCTTTGCACAGCTTGCGTATTTCCAGGCGCATTTCAGCGCGCAGCTTGGCGTCCAGGTTCGCCAGAGGCTCATCGAGCAGCAGGCAACCCGGCTCGACTGCCAGGGTGCGCGCCAAGGCCACTCTTTGCTGTTGTCCGCCGGAAAGGGCATTGGGCTTGCGTTGCGCCAGCTCCTCGATTTGCACCAGGCGCAGCGCCGCCAAGACCCGCTTTTCGCGTTCTTTTTTGTCCAGCCCGCGCATCTCCAGTCCGAAAGAGATATTTTCATAGACGCTCATATGCGGCCAGAGCGCATATCCTTGGAAGACCATGGCACTGTTGCGCAGATGGGCCGGCTTTGCGCTTACCTCCTCTTCTCCCAGGTATATCTGACCGGAGCAGGCCTGTTCGAAGCCCGCTATGCAGCGCAGCAGCGTGGTTTTACCACAGCCGGAAGGCCCTAGAAGGAAAAACAGCTCACCGTCAGCGACTTCCAAGTCTACTGCCGACAGCGCCTTGACACCGGAGAAGCTCTTGCTCAATTGTTCTACTTTTACGCGCATTACTGTCTCTTCGTGTGCCTTTGTGTCTCTTCCCCCGCATCCTCACTCTAAAGCGCCCTATTACTGTCCTTGTCCAGAATTTTGAATTCCTCGATATGCAGGGCTGGGTCGGAGTTGAGCGTGACTTTCTTGCCGAATTCTCTTCCCATGCTATCGAAAAGCTCCCGGTCTTCCGAACGCAGGCGCTCCATGACTTTGGGGTTGACGCTGACCAACAGGTGGGTGATATTTTTACGTTTGGCCAGTATTTCATTTAGGCGGCGTTGAATCTCGACACTCATCGTAATACTGGATTTGACCAGCCCTCGACCTTTGCAGTAGGGGCAGTCGTCGTATATGGCGCTCTCCAGGCTTTCGTTTTCCCTCTGTCGGGTCATTTCCAGCAGCCCCAATTGTGAGATGGGATAGGTCTTGACTCGCGCCCGGTCTTCGGCGAGCAGGTCTTTGAATGTTTTATATACGGTTTGCTGGTCTTTGCGCAGGCGCATATCGATGAGGTCCAGCACCACTAGGCCGCCTATGTTACGCAGACGCAGCTGACGGGCTATCTCCTTTACCGCCTCGAGATTAGTGGTCAAAATGGTCTCGGGATGGTCTTTGCCGCTGCGGTTTTTTCCTGAGTTGACATCGATGGCGATCATGGCCTCGGTCTCGTCTATGCAGATATAGCCGCCGCTGGGCAGGGCTACTTTGCGTTGTGAGATATTGTCAATTTGCTTGCTGACGCCGTATTTGGCAAATATAGGGGTAGGGTTTTGATAGAGCTTTACCTTCACTTTGCTGTGCCGGCTATAGCGCATAAGCAAAGAGGTGGCGCACTTGTAGTCCTCCTCGGAGTCGGCGACCACTTCGTCTATGTCCTCGGTCAGACAATCCCGCAGGATTCTTTCGGCCAGTCCGGGTTCCTGATAAACGCAGTAGGGGGCACGCTGTTTATCACTCTGTTCCTGCCCCTTGTGCCAGCTGTCCAGCAGCATATCCAGGTCGCGCTGAAAATGCTCCTGCTTTACTCCTGCTCCGACGGTACGGCATATCAGTCCCATATTACTGGGCAGCTTCAGGGCACGGATGATCTGGCGCAGACGGCTGCGTTCTTCACGCTCCTCGACGCGCCGCGAGATGCCGCTGTGCGGCGAATTGGGCAGAAGTACCAGAAAACGGCCTGGTATGCTAAGGTTGGTTGTCACCCTGGCCCCCTTGTTGCCTATGGGACCCTTGGTGACCTGTACCAGGATCTCCTGGTCCACCTTGAAAAGATCAGGGATATCGGCAACGCTGTGGCCGGGTCTTCCGGACTTGCCGGACTTGCCGAACTGCGGTGGACGCGGCTGGCGCTTGCGCGGCGGCTTGGCTCTGTGCGCTGTCTCAGGCTTATTAGGACTCTGCTCGCTCTTGCCCGGCTGCAGGTCTTGACGACCCGGGTTTTCAGGCTTCGTTTTGCCGGGTTCATCTTGAACCAGGGGATTTTGAGCCGCCGGCGCATTGTTTCCCTTGGTTAAAAACTTGCCGAAGACGCGACGCAAAAAGCTGCTTTTTGCCTCAATCTGGGGGCTGCTCGTTTTTGGCTCCGGAGCCGGCTGAGCCGGCCTGGGGTTCTGCTCCTCGGGTTTTGCCTTGGGCTGTTCTGCGCTTTCCGCAGCGGGGTTTTTTCTGCGCCTGGGCGGGCGTCTCTTTTTAGACTTGGAAGCGCCCTCTTGCGGCTTATCCTCCGTCTTTTCCGCCTCCGCATCGTCGTTTTCCTCGTCGCCCTCGAGCATTTCCTGGGTTGCCGGCAGCATATCCCAATAATGCAGGAAGGCATTTTTCCCTTGTCCTATATCGACAAAGGCGGCCTGCAACGATGGTTCCAGGTTTTTGATTTTGGCCTTGAAGATTGAACCGACCAGGGTGTCCCGGTCATTTCGCTCCATGAAAAAGTCTTGCAGCAGTCCGTCTTTGACCACTGCAACGCGGGTTTGCAGCTCCTCACTATTAATCAGAATTTGTTTCATAAAATACGGTGTTTGAAAATGTAAAATTTAGCATGGCCGGGATTGTTTTCCGGCCTGGCCTATTATGGCAGTTTTCTGGAGTGCTTGTTGCGCCAAGCGGCAGGTTGTCAATTTGCTCTTTTAGCTTTCTTCCCTTAACTCCATGCAGGCGCGCGGCACAATCAAGATGAATTTACCTGAAAACCAGCTTGCTTGGTTGTCTCTCGGCGCTTTGCCTGCCTTGCTGTTTTTTGCTTCACTGCCTTCTTAAAGCTGGGCTGGGAACGCCCTATTTTTGTTGCCGCAGAGCGGTCTTTTTTCCCTGTTTTCTTTTACTCAGGATGCCGTTTGGCAGCAAAGGATTGCCGCGTAGGAATTCATCGGCGGCCATTTCCTTGCGTCCCTCGGGGATCAGGCGCAGGATTTTCAGGAATCCCTCGCCGCAGGCCACCGCGAAAATATCGCGACGCATGGGCAGTATCTGGCCGGGCACGACACTGTCGCCGAAATTTCCCTCTATGGGCACTGCCTCGACGATTTGAATCCTCTTTTCTCCTCTCTGCGTTCCCACTATGGTATGCACTCTGGGCCAGGGGTTATACGCCCGGATCATCCTGGCTATGCGCTGAGCGCTTAGCTCCCAGTCCAGTTGACCATCCTCTTTGCTTACCTTGCC
>JAAZIY010000330.1 GCA_012800625.1 Lentisphaerota bacterium | reverse complement strand
GGGGCTGTGCGCCAGTTCCGAGGAGGCCGAGGCCATTGCCGGCAAATACTTGCTGGCGGTGCAGGAGGCCGGCAGGCTGTACCGGCATATCGCCGCGCAAAAAGGCGAGGGCAATTTTATCGCCGAGGTGTCCATGGACGAGACCGATCTGGCTCAAACTCCGCTTGATATGCTTTTCATCCTGGCGGCCATTGCTGACGAGGGCATTCCGGCGCAGACCATCGCGCCCAAATTCACCGGTCGTTTCAACAAGGGTGTGGAATATGTTGGCGACTTGCCGCAGTTTGAGAAGGAGTTCAACCAAGACCTGGCGGTTATCCGCTACGCCGTCAAGAAGTTCGACCTGCCTAAGAATCTAAAGCTAAGCA
Organism: Lentisphaerota bacterium; assembly: GCA_012800625.1. GTDB lineage: Bacteria > Verrucomicrobiota > Lentisphaeria > Oligosphaerales > Oligosphaeraceae > JAAZIY01. The sequence continues at coordinate 1,371 of JAAZIY010000330.1, read as the reverse complement.
TCCATTCCGGCAGCGATAAATTCGCCATTTACCCCATTATGCGCGCGGCGATACGGAAATATGATACCGGTCTGCATTTGAAGACGGCGGGCACCAGCTGGCTGGAGGAGCTTATCGGCATGGCCAGTGTGGGCGCCGACGGCCTGGAGATGGCTCAGTATATCTATGCGCAGGCCTATGAACGCTTTGACGAGTTGTGTAAACCCTACGCCACGGTCATCGATATAGATACTGACAAGCTGCCCACACCAGCCGAGGTGAATTCCTGGACTGCCCAGCAGTACTGTGACGCGCTCATACATGAACAGAGCAACCCGGCATACAATCCGAACTTCAGGCAGATGCTGCACGTTGCTTTCAAAGTGGCCGCCGAACTGGGCGAGAACTACTTGGATATGGTGAATAGATACGCAGCGGAAATCGGCGAAAATGTCTGCTATAATATCTTTGAGCGACATATCAAGAGAATATTTTGCTGAATTCCGCGTTGTTTGTGCAAGCTACAGGGCGCAATGGGGCGCTTTTGGAATATTGAGGGTGGCGCGGAGAGACGGCTTGCCTCAGGAGCAAGAGCCATAAAAGGAGTAAATCATGTCAACCAGGTATTGTCGTTTTTTAATTCTGTGTTTTTGCGCCTGTGTTGGTTGGGCGATTGCACAGGAGGCTCCGGTTTACCGTCGTGTGGAGATAGAGGCTCCGGCGCAGCGCCGCAGGGCGGCGCAGTCTGGCCTTGAGGCTGGCTGGGCGGCGCCGCGGCCTTCGCAAGGTGTGCTGCCTCTGGGCATAGGCCTGCTGCCGCCAGTGCAATTTCCGGCAGAGGACTGGGACCTGGCGGGGCTGCGCCTGAATATCCTTGCTGGAATGCATAACAACGTGGCCTTTTTAGACTTTGCGGTTCTGGCTAATATTGCTCACGGCGAAGTTAGCGGCCTTGAGCTGGCCGGCGTCTGGAATCTGGTGAAGCAGGATTTTCGCGGCTTGCAGCTCAGCGGTGTAGCCAACCGCGTGCACGGCGACGTCACTGCGCTTCAGCTGGCCGGCATCGCCAACATTAATGGCGCCGGCGACTTTGTCGGCTTGCAGATGGCGGCGGTCAACGTCAATCAGGGTGACAGCAGCGGTTTGCAGATAGGCCTGTTTAACCAGGCCGAGAGCATGTCGGGAGCACAGATAGGCTTGGTGAACAAGAGCCGAGACCTGCAGGGACTGCAGCTGGGCCTGTTCAACTTTATCAGCAACTCCACCCTGCCTTTTATGGTGTTCTTGAACCTGGGGCTTTGAGCTCTTAGTCACACGAAAGAGGGAGGACACGAAGGGGCACAAAGGGACACGAAGGCACACTAAGGGCTTATGCGGCGCCGCAGGCGCCGC
>JAAZIY010000329.1 GCA_012800625.1 Lentisphaerota bacterium | reverse complement strand
TCCAGTTCAAAAGCAAGTAGAGCCAGCCGCTATTGGCGGCGCAGAAAAAATGCCCGAGCACGCCGCCAGGAAAGCCGCTGATATTGAGGCGGGCACTCAGACCGGCCAGGGCATTGGGAAACAGCCCGAAAGTAAGCGAGACCCCCAGCGCCAGCAAAATGAGGCTGACTAGGTATTCGGGGCTGCCCGCCCGCAGCCCCCTGCGCCAAACCAGGCGCCGCAGGCTGCACAACAATAATACCGCGGCTATAACATAGCTGCCCAAACCAAAGCTCATAACCATGAACCAGCCCAAACGCGCACCGACCAAACCAAGTAGATTGCGCGGATAGGCCAAACCGCTGAGGCCGCCAGACAAGTAGTCCATGTCCTCAGGATGATACTTTATCAGCGACAAGCAAAGCAGCAGGCAAAATATCAGGGTGATAAGACGACGGTAGCGAAAAGCACGCAACTGCGTCTCATCCAGGGACTCTGCTTTGGAGGCAAAGAAAAAACCCATTCAACATAAACTCCTAAACAATATTCCGTCATTAACAGACAAACAAACCCCGGGGCAGGCAGCAAAGAAACATTAAGAAGACTTGTCTTGCTTGCGGCCCGCAGGGCCGCAAGCAAGACACTTAGTGTGTCTTCGTGTCTTTTCGTGTCTCTTCGTGTCCTCCCCCTCTCCCTTACTCAAGCTCGGGCAAGTTGTATCCAAACCCGTTTCCTTGTATACTGCCCAGGTCTAGTTCACCGTTGCGTCTCTCGTAAAGCCCCGGGTGGCTTTCGGCCTCTTTTTTGGATGCCTCCGGATAGAACTGCGCCGCATTGCACTCCACTCCCATGATAGTTCCCACCTGTGCGGCCAGCAGCACGTGCGGGATCATTGCCAAGCGCGGATTAGTCAAGTCCTGCACCATCAGCTGCATGCCCTTCTGTTTAGCCCAGCAGGCTGAGAGCAGTGCTCCGGTCTGGGTTTTGCACACTTTCAGCGCCACGCCATTCCAGCCCAGTTCTTTTCCCAGCCGCAGCAGCCGCCAGTCATGCGCGCTTTCATCCATAAACAAGGGTTTGCGCCTCGAGACCGAGTGCACATCTATGGGGTTTGCCTCGAGGTCGTAGGGGAAAGGCTGTTCCACGTAGAGGATACGCTCATAGGTCTCCGGGCATTCCTTTTTCAGTCTATCCAGCAGGGCATTAACATATTCCGGGTCTTTCACCTGGCAGTTCAGGTCTGGCGACAGCGCCTGGCAGTCATAGCGCAGGGCGATTTGCCCCACCTCCTTACAGCGCTGGAAATCCCACTCGGCGTCGGTGCCGGTCAGTTTGATTTTCAGACAAGTAAGCCCGTCGCGTTCTATCCATTCGGTCAAGGTCACCGGGTAGCCGTCATCAGGCTCATTGCCTGTGCGTTCGCTGTCATAAAGCAGGTCTTTGCCGCCAACCAGGTGCCATACCGGCAGTTTTTCAAGGCTGGGCTTCAGCAGAAAATCCTCGGGATACTTGCCGGCAAAGCTCTCATCCTGAAAATACCAGGCCAGGTCTTTGCTCAGGTAGTTGTGGTTATAGGTCTCATACACCGGTTTGCCCAGCAGCTTGCCGTAGGCATCATGCAGCGCCAAGTCAAAAGCGGAGTTGCAGATCAGAGCCGCCAGATGCGGCAGCTGCAACTGCTCGCCGCGGTTATGCTCATCCTTGAGACTGTCCAGCTGCTCTTCAAGAAACTGCCAGCCCAGCTCCAAGGCATGACCGCGAAAGCTGACTGCACGCCAGGCCTCGGCCAAACGCTCGCAGAACGAGGTCATGCGCTCCTCCCGGGCCTTGAAAGCCGCAGTGCTGGGCCAGGCCCAGGCCACGCTAAGCGGAGTCTCGCCCCAGCCGCGCAGAGTCTGACCGGACTCCGACTGCAAATGCAGACAAACCCGGGCGTTGACAATCGAGTCTATGGTCTCAGCGCCAAACTTCAAGGGCACGCGCATGGTGCAGGGCATAAAAAACAAGTCGCAGGCGACTACCTGAAAACCTACACCGCGTTCAAATGTGGAAAAATTATTCATGTACTAGTTCTCGCTTGCGCTGATAGGGCACCACCTTAGTGTGCCTTAGTGTGTC
>JAAZIY010000328.1 GCA_012800625.1 Lentisphaerota bacterium | reverse complement strand
GCCATCAAAACCGGCGCCTCGTAGAGGCGCTACTATGCCCCCCCTTTTTGGACGCGGTCTATCTTAACCCCGTCTAAAAAGCTTACCTGGCAGGATGTTGGACACAAAGCCACACTAAAGCAGGGCAAGTCGTCTCCGTTTGAAATTAGATTTTCTGCCAAGACCTGTATTTTCACTTGATTACCAAGGAGGCCGGCTTCCATATTCCGGCCAGCCCCTTGTGCTTTTCAACCCTGATGCTCATCAGATTGTCCTTGGCCTTCAGTCTATCATTGGGCAAAGATATAAAGAAAGCCTCCTTCCACGAGTCAACATTGCCTTTATAGGGATAAGGGCGTTGATGTATGTGCCGGCCATTCAGATAAATATTGGCGGCGCCGTCGATGGCTTCAAAGAGAATTTGCAAAGTCTGCTCGTCAGAGTCGCGGATGTCGTCAAACCTGACAAAATACCAGCCGGTGCCTAAAAACTGGCTGCCGTTGCGCTTCTCCCAGTCCAAGCCTATCTTCTGTTTGGACCAGTGCGAGTCAGTTTTGATAGGTTCGGCATTGGCATAATCGAAGCGCACATCGAACCAACGTTTATCAATGCCGGTGTTGTCCGGGTCGAAAAGTATTTGCCAACCCTTTATTTCCTGGCTTTTCTTGCCGTAAATAGACAAAGCCGCCCGGGCCGGCCAATGGCGATCCTCCAAAAACCGCGCATTGCCCATATTTATGGCATTGCCGTCTTCAACTGAAGCCCTGAACTGGTCAAGCTCCCTTACCCGGTCGGCAAAACTGTTCTCCTGCTTCTGCTTGTATTTGCGGAACTCCACCTGCGCCGCCATCACCAACTCGGCATTTTTGAGACCGTTCTTTAGAAAAGCCACCCTTCGTCCAGCCACACTATCGGGTTCTGTGGCCGCACTGGCCTGATTCAGCAGGGACCAGCACTTATCCATGATTTCAGCGGTGAACAAGGTGTCGGCCACCAAAAACAGGTCCAAATACAAAATGCCGCCTTCTATGCTGTTGTCAGTGAAAGGACTCTTAAACCCGGACTTCATGCTCACGTCGGTGACTAGCTCAAAGTATTGCCTGACCGAGGCGGAGGCGGCGCCAAAGGCGGAGTAGAAATCATTCTCCAGCTCCGCCAGCGAGTCCTCCCGGTTATGGTTCAAGGTGGCAATAACATAGTTGACCAGCCCCTGCGTGCCATAATGGCCGGTCAGGCTATCCATGTCCACGGCGACCATGCCGCGAGCCGCCGAAAATGTGTAAAGGTCGTAAAAGACCTCGTGATATTGCACGGGAAAGTAATAACCATCCAAGGTGAAATTTGGCCGGAACATGAGTCTGGCGCCGGACTTGGACCAGCCCGCCCAGGTGTCTTTGTAGCCTTGCACCTTCTCCTCGGTCCAAGGATACATATAGGGCGGGCAAAAACGCAGCACTATGCGATCATTCAGCTTTATCTTGTCGCTGGGAGGCTCTGCATAATTGGCATAAATGAGAGCGTTGATGCGATGTGTGGGGTCTATTTTTGACTTCTCCTTGGTAAGATGATCTCGGGTTTGACGGACTGTACTATTGCTTGATTGTCAAAAAGGTGCTTGAGCATAAGCTTGGCCAGGTTCTGCAGGTTGAAGCGCGCCGAAATGATGGGCAAGAGCGAAAACCTGACGGCCACGGTGTTGAACATGCCGCAGACCAGCACTTCATCGCCTATCTTTCGGCCTTGGCCATGCAGATAATGCGCCGCCCCCAGGGCATGAAAGTCGGTGACGCAAACCAGCGCCTCCAGGCCTGGGTTCAACTCCAGCGCCCCGCTAGCCGCCTCGAACCCGGCCTCGTACTGGGCGTCGAAGCCGCCCTGGTCGCTGAACTCGAATTCAGGCACTTTTTGCAGTCTGGCGTGAAAGTCATCGGCCTGCTGAGGACTTCCTGCCAGAGGCAGT
>JAAZIY010000327.1 GCA_012800625.1 Lentisphaerota bacterium | reverse complement strand
TCCGGCGCCCTGTAGGGGCGCCACTAACGGCCTTTCGGCGTTATGACTTTTTTGGACGCGGTGTGTCTTAGTGTGTCTTCGTGTCCAAAAAACCTTCTGTCAGCGGGAAATTTTGTTTAAGCCAGTGCAGCGCCTCTTGTTTATTTTGCAGCCTGCCTTCGAGCTGCTCTGTTTTCAGCGTTTCGAGGATGACTTTATACTGCGGACCAGGCTCATAGCCTATGTTTCTCAAGTCCTGTCCATTCAGCAGCGCCTTCACTGGTGCAGGCCGGTTTTGTTCTTTTTGCCAAGCCTGCAGGATGCGTCCATGCAGCTCCATTTTGCCGTGGCTTGCCAGGCAGTCCAGCCTATGCAGTTCCAGCAGCAGGGGGAAATCCTCTTCTTGCAGGCGGCGTATTTGATTTGCCGCTCGCATCTGGTCGAACTGGCTCAGTGACATATGCCGTCGCACCAGGTCGCTGGCTCGTTTTATAAGGTTGCGCGGCAGCCTTAGCCGGGTGAGTATCTCGCGGCACATTTTGGCGCCCAGGCTCTCGTGGCCGTGAAAACGGATGCGGTCAGTGTGCTCGAAGCAGAGCGGTTTGGCGACATCGTGCAGCAGCGCCGCCCAGTTCAGTATGCGTTTTTCCAGCTCCGAGCAGCGTTTTAGCCGGCCCTGGCTGAAGCGCGGCGCCTCCGCCTCCGCGCTGCAATTTGGCAGCAGCAGGTCCAATTCCTGCAAAAGCAGCAGCGTATGCTGCCAGACGTCGCCCTCGGGATGAAACTGGGGCGGCTGCGCCACCTGGCGCAGGGCGGCCAGCTCCGGCAGTATTTGTTCGAGCAGTCCGGAGCTTTCGAGCAGCTCGAAGGCCCGCCGTGAATGCCCGCCGCAGAGCATCTTTTCCAGCTCGCCGGCGATGCGTTCCTTGGAGATAAGCTGTATACCCGGCGCCGCGGCGCATAGCGCCCGCCAGGTCTCTGCCTCGATATCGAACTCCAGGTTAGCGGCGAAGCGCAGCGCGCGCAGCAGGCGCAGCCTGTCCTCCTGAAACCGCCGCTCTGGTTCTCCCACGGCCCGCAGCAGCCGCTTTTCCAGGTCTGCCAGGCCGCCGACCAAGTCGTGCAGCTGCTCGCTTAGAGGCTCGTAGAGCAGGGCGTTAACGCTGAAGTCACGGCGTTTGACATCTTCTTGCATGCTGCCGTAATATACTTTTTCCGGGCGTCTGCCGTCCAGGTATGCGCCGTCCCCTCTGAAGCTGGCCACCTCGTATGCCTGTCCTTCGAGCAGCACGACGACGACGCCGAAGGCCTTGCCCACGGAATAGTGATGCTCAAAGAGTTCTTCCACCTGCTCCGGGCTGGCCGAGCTGGCCACATCCCAGTCCTGGGGCTGTTTTCCCATGAGCATGTCGCGCACGCAGCCTCCGGCCAGGCAGGCCTGGTGTCCGGCGTCATGCAGGCCTTCGAGCAGCTTTAGAACCGCGCGCGGCAGCAATTCCCGCCTTGGCATTTGCAGCACAATTTGCTCTTTTTTCCGCCCGCTCATATAATCTTGTCCCTTTGCGTATCTTAGACCCCGTCCAAAAAGGGGGGGGATCGTAGCGCCTCTACGAGGCGCCGGTTTTGATGGCACCTGCACCCCAGGCTGAAGCCTGGGGTTAAGCATGGTTATGCGCCTACGGCGCAGGTAGATACGATGTTCTATAGTAAATTGTACT
>JAAZIY010000326.1 GCA_012800625.1 Lentisphaerota bacterium | reverse complement strand
TCCGGCGCCCTGTAGGGGCGCCACTAACGGTCTTTCGGCGTTATGACCTTTTTGGACGGGGTCTAAGACACACTAAGACACACTAATTTGGTCTACATTTTTTAGAGCGCTTTTGTCTTGTGCGGCATTCAGAAAGCAAACAGAGTTTTGGGCCGTTCATAGCAGAGCAGGGCGGCATTTTTCTGGGCGGTTTTCAGGGTCATTTGACCGCGCGCCACCATTTCGCCCATGACTTCGGCCAGGCTGCGTCTAAACATTTCGTGTCTGGAGCCGTATGAGAGGATTTTTCTGGAGTCTGAGACCATGCCGGCCAGATTGCTCAAAAGGTCCACGCTGCCCACGTATTCGAGTTGTCTTTTCATGCCTATGAAGGAGTCGTTAAGCCACCATGCCAGCCCCAGGCTGAGCTTGTGTCCAAAGGCCCTGCACAGCTGTGCCAGTGTGGCATTGTGTATCGGGTTCATGTTGTAGAGCACGATTTTGAGGCGCTGGTCGAAGCGGTTTAACAGTGGCAGCAAGGGTGTGACGTAGTCGGTCATGTGGTCGGAAATGTCGCCGCCGCAGTCCGGCCCCAGGCTGTCAAACAGGGATTTGCGCACGTCGCGCACCGCGCCTATATGCAGTTGGAAGACCCAGTCTTTTTCGGCGTCAAGCTCAGCGGTATAATGGAGAAAATACGACATAAAGGCGATTTTTTCCGCCTCGCTCAGGCTTTTTTTCTTGCGTGCCTTGCGGAACACCGCCGCGGCGTCCTCTTTTTTGACTTCGTAGGCATATGGCACATTGACGCCGTGGTCGCTGGCCTTGCAGCCGTTTTCGGCGAAGAAGTCATGTGCCAGGCGCAGTGCTTCGAGCAAGTCGTCGAGCTTGTCCAGCTTCATATTCCAGCGTTTGCCCAGCTTGTCCATGTACTCATTCCAGTCGGGTTTATCTATGTTCATGGCTTTGTCTGGGCGGTAGGTTGGTCTTACCACGCCGGATAGCGGTGTACTTTGCAGTGCCTGGTGGTATTCCAGGCTGTCCAAGGGGTCGTCAGTGGAGCACATGCATTCGACATTCATGGCCTTGATGAGGTTCTGCTGCGACATTTCGTCGCGCCCCAGTATCTCTTTGCTGCGGTCCCAGATTTCCGCGCCGTTTTCGGCATTGATCTCCAGGTCGATCTTGAGTCTTCTTTTCAGGTCCAGGTGTATCCATTCGTAGGTCGGGTTGCCTGCCATCAGTTCGAATGCGTTTGCCAGGGCCAGCCATTTGTCGCGATTGCTGCTGCTGCCGCTAGTGATCAACTCTTCGGGCACATTGCATTTGCGCAGGCATTCCCAGACATAGTGGTCGCTGCCCGCCTCCGCCTCCCAGATATCCTGGAACTTGCGGTTTTCACTCAGCGCCTTGACATCGCAATGATTATGGGCGTCAATAATAGGCAGACTCTTGACCGCCTCGTAGATATCCCTGGCGGGTTGCGAGGTCAAGAGGTAGAAATCATCAAGGAAAGCCATGCGGAATTATCTCCAAATTCAGTGTGTTCAAGGTTACAGCCGCCGGCGCGGGTGCAAGCTTTGGTGACGCGTAAAACTTGCTGTGTCTTTGTGTCCTAATCCCCTGGGGATTGGCTTAGGGCAAGTCATTTTGCACCGGGCAGATTTTTTTACTGGCGGCGCTTTCCATGCATGCCATAACGGTGGCCAGCGCCTTGTATCCCTTCATGCCGTCAAAGGGCGGCTCCATCTCATCAAGCACGCAATCCACAAAGAGGTCGGGAATGCCGCTTTTCACCTGGGTGACATTGGTTGCCACCGCTCCGACCTTGTAGCGCGCTTGTTCTCCGTTATTGAGCAGCACCTCGACTTGATAATCCGGGTCGGCTCCCAGGCTCATTTGTCCCTTGCTGCCATAGATAACAGTGATATTGTCCTCTTTGGCTCCATAGGTCCAGCTTGCGGTCAACTGTCCGGTCACTCCGTTGGCCATGCGCAGGATGCACACGGCATTGTCGTCCACGCTGATCAGCTCGTCTTTTTCATTGCGCTTGGCCTTGGTGTCTATAAAGGCTCCGGCCTCGACGAAGTCCGAGCCTAGGAGCCAGGGCAGCAGATAAGCCTTGTGCACGCCAAGATCGCCCATGCTGCCGACAAAGGCCTTTTCTTTTTTAAAGAACCAGGTGTGCGCGCCGTTGTCCTGCGACCAGGTTTCCGGTCCGCCATGTCCGAATGAGCTTTTGAAGCTCAAAATTTCACCTATGCAGCCTTCTTTCAGCAGCTGTTTGGCCTTCAGGTGCGGTGCCATCAGACACTGGTTGTGTCCTATCATCAAGACTTTGCCGGCTTTTTCGCCGGCCTTGATCATGGCGGCGGCGTCTTCAAGGCTGGTGGCCATGGGTTTTTCGCAGAGTACGTGTTTACCGGCCTCGAAGGCGGCGATGCACAGGCGTGCATGCTCGCTGTTGGGTGTGGCAACCACCACGGCGTCTATGTTACGGTTAGTGATAAGCTCTTCTTCGGAGGCAGCAACTTTCATGCCGTAGTCCTTGGCCAGGCTCCTGGCTCTTTCGCGAACCGGATCGTATACCATGACTAATTCGGCGTCCGGGTTCTGCGCCAGCTCCAAAGCGTGGCGATGAATGACGATGCTGCCGGCACCAAGAAAACCAATGCGTAGCTGTTGCATGTGTGAAACTCCATTATGGGACGGAAAACATAAGTATTATAAAAATTGCTCTGACTACAATATAACATTTTTTGGCCGCGCTTCAAACCCGGGTGCCGCTTTTAGTCTTGCGCGCCAAGTCGGAATGGGTTTTTCGGACACGCAGGCACAGCAAGGGTTTTTTTCTTTTCCTCCTAGTTCTTGCGGTCGAACTGATATATGCGCAGCATCAGTTCAGGTTCGGCCCGGGGCTGTAGCGGCGCTATAATCCCATAGGTTACGGCGTGGGAGCTGAATTCGTCTTTCTGCTGTGCGAGAGCCTCCTGGAAAGCGGCAAAGAAGCTTTCCCCGGCCTCTCCGATAAAGAAGTCCTTGGCGCTGCTGTTGGCAAGCAGCAGCTCTTTGTTGCCCACCATGATAAGAGTGGGCAGCTCGAAGGTCTCGATAAGCTGGGTGGCGCTTTTGTGCATCATGCGGTAGACCTGCTGGTGATGGTCCTTTTCGCTCTGCCAGTTGTCCAGCAGCAGATTGCAGGACTGTGCCAGCTTGAACAGCGCGCAATTGCGACTCACTGAAAGGCGGCTTAGCTGCAGTTCCTCGTTCAAAAGACCAGCAAGACCGCGGTTGATGCGCTCTATGGGCTTGAGAAAATCGAACTGCAGTTGGTGGTAGAGCTTGTGTACCAGGGCAAAGCCGGCCAAAGACAAAGCCACCATGCTCCACACTGAGTGAAAGACATAGGTCCGGCAACGCTGGCTCAAAGCCGCCGCCTGCTCCAGTGTCTCGGCAGCAGTGTCCGGGGCCTGAGTCGCCGCAGCAGCCAGGGAAAGCTGCTCTGTCAGACATTGCTTGAGCTGTAAATTGAAGTAGATGCTGCTGATGCCCATGGCCAAGATAAGGCAGAAATACAGCAGCAACAAAAATTGAAAATTTGATTTTGAGCGCATCTGAATTCCCGTCTGAGTGCTTGGATATTGCTGTAAAGCCGGCAAGGGAGAGGACACTAAGTCACACGAAGAGACACGAAGTCACACTAAGGGCTTATGCGGCGCTTGCCTGTTTTGGTTTGTTGGGAAAAAGGAGCCAGACAAAGCAGAAAAACTCGATGAAATTGTATAAAAACGCAATTTTTTGGCTGAAATTCTAATTTTTCTATGGAATTCAGTCCATTTGGTGCCCCAAAGGGGCAACCTAATGTAGCCCAGGGTAAGCGAGGCTCCGCAGGAGCCGAGCGCCACCCTGGGTAAAAGCCCCCCCCGAATCCGGCGCCCTGTAGGGGCGCCACTAAGGGCCTTTCAACATTACGACCCTTTTTGGATGAGGGCTAGATATCGCCCGAAAAAAACATTGCCTGATCTTGGACACGAAGTCACACGAAGCATCATTAGTTTCGGGTTTGTTGAGCATCAAAGCAACACAATAGCAGAATATACTTTTTTCCTCGCACTATGCAAGTGCCTGAGGTGAAATATGCGCTTCACAGCTTATATTAAACGGAAGTTTTGCCGCAGTGTAATAATCTTCTCTGAACCTGGTTGCGACGCTGTAGCCAGGGTTCGTTGCTTTTGCTTAAAACCCGCCTTGCAGCCCTGGTTCTACACCGTGTGGCTTTGCTTGTCTTTTGACTAAAAACCGACAGGGCGGGTTTTGTGTTTTCTGTTTAAAGCCCGTTTTTTTAAGTTCGCACCATGTCCGAGTCCGGCGTTTCGCAAAATCAGAGTCAAGCCATCTTGCTGGAGATATTTGCCGATCTTGACCTAGCTCTGGCCAAATACCAGCGCCAGGCTCTGTCGGCTCAGCAGCTGCGCGAGCTTTTTGCTCTGGACCAGGGCTTGCAGCTGCGCCTCTTTCTGGCGGCACAGGCCAACACGCCGGGCCGGATTTTCGAGAGTCTGCTGCAAAAGGGGGATTTGGCGGTGCTGCGTGTTTTAGCCGGCAACGAGCATCTTTCTCTGGCTTTGTTGCAACGCCTGGTGAAGCATCCCGATGTCGAACTGCGCCGCACATTGGCCGGCAACCGCTCCATTAGCGGCCCGATTGCGCTGGCTTTATGCAAGGATGCCAGTCTGTCAGTGCGCCTCGCCCTGGCAGCCAACAGCGGCATTTCCCCGCGTATCCAGGCACTGCTCAGTTCTGACGAGGAGGTTCTGGTACGCGCGCAGCTGCTGCGCCTGCCGCGCTTGGACGAAGAGGTGCAGTTTGCCCTCTGTGATGACTGGGACCTGCTGATTCATATCAAGACCCTGCTGAGCGCGCGGGTTTCTCTGGAGTGCCTGCGCACCTGGGCGGCCTCCGGCGAGCTGGTCTCGCAGCTGGCTATCTGCCAACGCAAGAAGCTGCCTGCCGAGGTCTGGGCGATTCTGTCTGAAAGCCCGCATGCCCAGGTCCAGATGCTGGTGCTCGAACGCAGCCAGCTGGAGCAGGAGCAGAAAGCGCAACTGGCGCGCCAGGGCGCCGAAGCGCTGCGCTGTAAAATCGCCAAAGAGGCCGGCCTGGAGCTGGCCTTGCAGCGCATACTTTCGCAGGACAGCTCCGAACAGGTGCGCTTGAGCCTGGCCGCCAATGCCGCCCTGGATGACGGCATCGGGCGCTTCCTTTTGCAAAGCCGGCAGCCGGCCCTCTGGCAGGCTCTGGCGCAAAACCCCGGCGAGCTGCCGCTCACCCGAATGGAGCTGATTGCGCTGGACAACGTGCTTATTCACAAGCTGCTGCTGGCCAATCCAGCCCTCGAGGCCGAGGCGCTGTCACAACTGCTGGAAAACTGCTGCGAGGAAGTGCTCTACCACTTGGTCTATCGTCAAGTCCAAACAACGACACTGAGCGCCGCCGCGCGGCAGCGACTGCAAAACAGCGCCCTGCGCAAAGTGCAGGCGCTAGCGTGATTTGGTGTCCAATTGTTTTTGCATACTAAAACAGGAAAATCGATATAATTGCAAGAAAAATGAATTTTTGACTGGAATTCCGATTTTTCTCTGAGATTCCGTCTCCTGGTGCCCCAAAGGGGCAACCTAATGTAGCCCAGGGTAAGCGAGGCTCCGTAGGAGCCGAGCGCCACCCTGGGTAAAAGCCCCCCCCGAATCCGGCGCCCTGTAGGGGCGCCACACATTCGTCAGGCGGTAGAGAGCGGGTACAGGAGAGGGGCTACAATCCCTCAGTGAGGGCGGTCAAGCGCCCGCTTCAGACCAACGATTTTATTTTATCTATAAGTCAGCTCTCCTCCCCATGTTCTGGGGAGCGAGCGGCGCAGCCAGTAAAGAACAGGAAGCAAGAGATGGCAAGAAAGAACATAGCCACTAGCGCGTTGAGCTTTGTCGAAATCGTCATGCGTGCCGACGCCGACACCATCAGGGCCGCCCTCGAGGCGCGCCTCAAGACCGACGAGTTGCTCGCCGAGCGCGAGCAGGCCTACAGACGCATTGCCGAACTCGAGGCGCAGGTCGAGGAACTCATGGGCGAACCCGGTGTGTTCGTTTATCCGCCGCCGCCCTTGCCGGTGGCCAGCTTCAAGGCCACACCGGCCAGCAAAAAAGCCGCACAGCCTAGCGCTGCCAAAACAGCGACCAAAACCGCAGCAACGGCACAATGAGCCTTTTCTCGCTCTCGAAATGCTAAATCATGGACAGCTTGCGCGAAATCCGCATCATTGACCTGCTCGGGCAGCGTGAAGAGCAGTGGCAGAAGATAGCAGCCGTGGAGGCCCGCATACGCGGCCTGCTCGATGGCTGCGACTACCCTTTTCCTGCCCCGCCCGAGCTGCCTTCAGCGGCAAAAGTCAAAAGAAAAAGAGCAGCAAAGGCCGGCGCCTCGAAGCAGGCGCGGCAGAGCGCTCTGCGCGAGCTCTCGTCGCCCGACGAGAATGCATACCGCATTGTCTACGCTTATAACGGGGCTGAAAAAGAGAGTTTTCAAGATGACTGCGCCTTCGTGAAACAGCTGCTGGAATTCCCCGTAGAGGCATTTGAAATCAGGCGCATCGAAAGCGTACTCTACCGCGGAGAACAGGACTGGCAGACCCAAGAGCTGCTCTGGAGCCGCCAGCCGAAATTCTAATTTTAGACAAAGACGACTTGGTGTGCCCTGGTGTGTCTTTGTGTCCAATCAGGAACTTGGTTTACACCGCCAATTGCAGGATAACCGATGCATTTCGCTAACCGAAGAAACCGTTTTCAGAGCCGGCGCAGCCATGCTTTCACGCTCAAGCTGCGCGCCTGGCTACAGCTTTTTCGCCTGCCCAACCTGCTTACCGTACCTGGCGACGCCTTGGCTGGTGCCGCCATCGTGTCGCTGTTCCGCTCCGAGAAGCTGCCTGGCTGGACTTTGCTGGCGCTGGGCATGATATCGCTGTTTCTTTACGGCATGGGTTTGGTGCAGAATGACTGGGTGGACCTGCATGAGGACCGCTTTCATCGTCCGGAGCGACCTCTGCCCAGTAAGAGGCTGAGTACTTCCAATGCCGCCCTGGCTTTTTTCATCTGCCTTATAGCCGGGCTTTTGCTGGCCTATGCGGTGGCCTGGCGGGTTTTTCTGCACGCCCTGCTTTTGAGCGCCCTGATTTGGCTGTACAATCTGTATTCCAAGAAGCGTTACTATGCCGGCTCTTTGAACATGGGGCTTTGCCGCGGCGTGAGCCTGCTGCTGGGCGCCTCCGCGCTGGGCTGGCACAGCGCCATAGTGCCGGTCTTCATTGCGCAAACCGCATATATCTACTTTGTCACACTCTTTGCGGAAGGCGAGAACCGGCGCCAAATACCAGACTCGAAGGTGTTTTTACCCATGCTCTGCTTCCTTTTGGGCTGGCTGCTGAATCTGCCGCTCATGGTCTATTTTCACAGCCGCATCAGCCTGACTTCATGGCTGCTCGCCGGAGCCTGCATGATGCTGGCCCTCATGGCCGCCGGCGCCGCCGCCCTTCGCGTATACAACCGCTCAGTGAGACCCGACGAGATGCGCGGCTATATAGGCGCGCTCATCCGGGCATTGCTGCCCTGGCAGGCCGCCTGGCTGGTCTTGCACGAAGGAGCATGGACCGTGGTGATTATGCTAGTGCTGCTGCAAATGTGGCCGCTGACCATATTGCTGAATAAGGAATTCTCGCAAAGCTGAGGCCATTCAAGGCACACGAAGGGGGAGGACACGAAAAGACACGAAGGGGGGGAGGACACGAAGAGACACGAAGGGACACTAAGGCACACTAAGGGGGAGGGTCTCGACTCTGTCTCGCCGCAGACGGAGAAATTGGCAGGCGGATAATTATGTTTAAGGGTGTTTTAACTGTGCAATGCGCCGGACTGGGCCTCGAACTGCTGGCCATGTGCCCGGAGTTCGAGTCGCTCTGCGGCTTGCGTTTTGCCCCCCTGCAGCCTGTCTTTCCCGCTGTGACCTGCACGGCGCAGGCCAGCTTTCGCAGCGCGCTGCCGCCCAGCAAACACGGCGTAATATGCAATGGACGCTATGAGCGCAAGAGCAAAAGGGTGGAATTTTGGCATCAGTCCGCCGACTTGGTGGCCGGCGAGCGCATCTGGGAGGGGCTGCGCCGGAACTCGGGCACGGCGGCTATGATGTTTTATCAGCAGAGCCTGGGCGAAAATTGTGATTTTCTGCTTAGCCCGGCTCCCATACACCGGCATCATGGCGGCATGGTCCAGGCCTGCCACAGCCGCCCGGCAGAGCTGGAAAACGAGCTGAACAGGGCGATTGGCAAAAGCTTTGACTTGCAATACTACTGGGGACCCAGGGCAGGGCGCCGGTCCTCACAGTGGATTTGCCAGGCCATCAAGCTATTGATGAGCAGACATAGGCCTAACTTCATTGCGGCATACCTGCCGCACATGGACTACTGCCAGCAGAAATACGGGCCGGAATGCAGACGGCGCATTTATCCCGAACTCCTGCTTTTGGCCTCTTGGCTAAAGCAGCTTCGCGAACATTGCGAGGAGCTGGGCTACGAGTTGCTGGTCTGGGGCGACTATGCCATCACTCCGGTGCGGCAGGCGCTTTTTCCCAACCGGCTTCTGCGTCGGCAAGGCTACTTCGAGGCCCGCAAAGTTCCTAGCGGGCGCAGCTATCCCAACCTGTATGACAGCGCCGCCTTCGCCATGTGCGACCACCAGGTGGCGCATGTATACATACAAAACCCGGCAGACTTGGCGGCGCTGCAAAAGCTCTTCCAGGCACAGCCGGGAATCGCCAGGGCATTGCCGCCGCAGCATTTCGAGCTGCCTGGCCCCGAAAGCGGCGACCTGGTGCTCGAGGCCGAGCCGGGATACTGGTTCGCCTATCAATGGTGGGAGAAAAATTCCGAGGCGCCGGACTATGCCGCACATGTTGACATACACAACAAAATCGGCTTCGACCCCTGCGAGCTTTTCTGGAAAATACCCTTTGTCAGCATTCATGGCGACTGTAGCCTGCCCAGGGGCAGCCACGGGCGCTGCGATCAAGCCGCCGCCTACGCTGCCAGCCCGGCCCTGGCCGAACAAACCCAGGCTCATAACCTGCTCGAGCTAAGCGCCAAAGTCAAAGATGTACTTAACCGCATCTAAAAGCAAAAGCTCAAAAAAACTTGCTCTACCTTCCGGTGTTTTCCTATGTTTTAGGAATTGTGAAAAAACAATTTGTTCAACTTTGCTGAGCAGATTCGCTTTCTTGCTATACAGTATATCCGGTTTTTTCTTGTACATAGACCCCGTCCAAAAAGAGGGGGGCATAGTAGCGCCTCTACGAGGCGCCGGTTTTGATGGCTGCCTGCACCCC
>JAAZIY010000325.1 GCA_012800625.1 Lentisphaerota bacterium | reverse complement strand
CCTTCGGGCTCCGCGCCTGGGGCTATTATAGTATGGCGCTTCGCGCCACTGCCGGCCAGATTAAAAGAGTCGTTTTATCTCTTCAAACAATTTACCGCAAAACAGCATATCTACTTGCGCCGTAGGCGCATAACCATGCTACTGCCCCAGGCTTTAGCCTGGGGTGCAGGCACCCATTAAAACCAGCGCCTCGTAGAGGCGCTACTATGCCCCCGCCTTTTTGGACGGGGTGTGCCTTAGTGTCCAAAAAAACTATTTCTTCCCCAATATTTTTCTCAGTCTTTCCAATATAAGCCTGACACCTTTTTGTCCCAGTTCCGCGTTGGCTTGTTTGGCGCTGCGCAGGTACCATTTTTCATCGGAATACAGGTCCATTCTGACCTGTTCGGGGCACAGCGCCATCATGAGCGATGTTTCTCCCTCTCCGGCATGGTCGAAGGGGAATTGCTCGATGATTTCGGCGTCCATCAGCGGGTGGCACTGTATCCAGTTAAAGGGATTGGCGTCGGGGTTGTCATGTTCGCTATAGTATGTCTCCATGCTATTATCTCCCCACCAGCCCTTGCCTCGGCTTTGGTCCAGGAACTCAAAGATAACCTGCTTGGCGGCCAGCCTGAAAGCCAGGTCGGTAGGCATGCCCGAGGCGAAGTTCTCACTTTGGTGATGCACAAAGGCATGTATATTGCGGAAGCCCACTTGCAGCAGCCCGGCGAATATCTGCCTGGCCATGACTAGCAGCGCATTGGAGTCAACATGCACCGAGCCTCGGTTCTCGGCATCCTCGACCGCGAAGCTGCAAGCCCCGTAATAGAAGGCCGGCAGGATGACTATGTCCATTTCCTTTTCCAGCAGAGCCAGGGTTTCGGTCACCGCCAGAGTATCCATGCCCAGGGGCAGATGTTCGCCGTGATACTCGAGCACGCCCAGGGGCAGTACCAGGGGCCAGCGCTCCTGCATGGCAGTGCGTAATTCAGAAGGACTCATTAATTCGTAGCGCATCTTGTCTCCTAGATATGTAGTGTGTCTATTTATTTGTCCGTCACAAAAGCCAGGCGGTTTTTCTCCAGCTCCCTATATGCCTCGATGACCATGCCGAACAGAGCTTCGTCTTTTTGCAGGCCAGCGATTTGTTCGAGGACGTTTTCCACGCCCTGCTCCTTGATGCCTTGCTGCATTTTCTGCGCCATCTCATCCTGCGGCGGATCAAAATGCAGGGCCAGAGCCATGCCCCAGGCCAGGTTTCTGGCCGGCAGCCCCTGTTCCATTGCCAGCTTTGCGGCTCCGGTTAGCCGGTCTTCTCTGGCCAGCTTGCGGACGGGGTCTCTCCCCAGTCGAAAGATGCGGTCTCCCAGCTGGCGGTTGTCAAAGCGCAGCAGCAGTTCCTGCACGTGCTGTTGCAGCCAATTGGCGTCGGCTCCCAGGGCGGAGGCAATGGCTGCCGCGCTCTCCTGCAGGCCGGCCAGCATAAAATTACGCAGCTTTTCATCAGCCATGACTTCATAGCCGAATTCATAGCCGCGCTGATATCCGGCGTATGCCATAAGTGCATGGCCGCAGTTATGTATATAGAGTTTGCGCGCCGTGAAGACCTCGAAGTTATCCTCGGCTTTCATGGCGACCACAGCGGGTATTTCCCCGACAAAGCCGCTGCGCTGCACCGGCAGCTCCTTATAGGCCTCCACTTTAATCAGGCTGGGGTCCTGCTGACGCATCTCGGCGGTGGGCATGGGTACCATGCGACCGATCACCGTATCAACGAAGCCGGTTTGCTCCTCCACATAGACCTTGGCTTCGCCAGCCGCCTGTTGAAGACAAAGCTCTCTCAGATGCGCCGCGGCACCATGCAGGTTTTCGCAGACGATGAAATTCAGCGGCGGCTTCCGCATCTCGGCGCGGAGTGCAAGCCCGGCGGCGATATTTCCGGCTATATATTTCAGGGCATTGGCTCCCACTGCGGTAGCTGCCAGGCTGGCCTCGAGCAAAGCGGCGGCCACCGCAGCGCTGTCGCGCCCGTGAATGGCGCGCACCGGAGATATCCAGTGGTCTTCACTGCCGGAGTTGGAGACGATTTGCAAATGGTATTGCCGCCGTTCATTGAGGGCGGAAACCAGCTCCTGATCCACATCGACAAACACCACTTCGTAGCCCGACTCGCTAAAAAGCTGGCCAATAAAGCCGCGCCCTATATTGCCGGCGCCAAAAATCACTGCTGTTTTGCTCATAATCATTCCGTGTATTCCGATTCCGGCCATGGTGACGGGTTTGTGGCGCCCCTACAGGGCGCCGGATTCGGGGGGGGGCTTTTACCCAGGGTGGCGCTCGGCTCCTACGGAGCCTCGCTTACCCTGGGCTATATTAGGTTGCCCCTTTGGGGCACCAAATGGACAGATTCTCAAGAAAAAATTAGAATTCCAGCAAAAAACTTGCGGTTTTCATGCAATTTCATCAAGTTTTTCTGCTTTGTCCGGCTCCCTTTT
>JAAZIY010000055.1 GCA_012800625.1 Lentisphaerota bacterium | reverse complement strand
GCTACGCTGGCAAAAAGTTCAGGCAGCCAATCGCCGGGCAAAAAGGGCTTGAGCAGGGAGGCGCTCCAGATAAGGATCATCATATAAAAGCCCAGCCCCAGGCTGAGGGCCACCACTGTGCCGCTGCTGCGCCAGAGATTGGCGTCGAGCTGCGAGCGCAGAAAGGGCAAAGGCAGACGAAACAGAAACGCCAGCAGCGGCGAGAAAATATAATTGACCGCAAGCAGAAAAAAGGGCGCAGCTAGCACAAAGCCCAGAGCGGTGACCGGGCAGCCCAGCAGGCTGTAGAGCTTTACCCGGCTCATCTCGGCCAGGCTGGGCTGGGTAATGATCCAAATTTGCAACAGCGGCAAAAGCAGGCCTATGATGCAGACTTTGAAGGAGACCTGGCGGCGTTCCTGCAGGGAACTGGGCTGCAGGGACTCGAGTATGTCTCTTTTTGCCGCCCGCCAGGCCGGCAGGGCGGCGGCGCCCAGCGCGCCCAGGATGCTGCACAGCGCCGTCAGCCACACCGTGTTGTAGCCGATCAGACGCAGTGCCCCGCCGCGTTGCATGGGGCTTTGCAGAATGGGGGAGGCGGAGAAATATCTGAGCAAAAGCCCGCCGGCCAAAAGCCCCCCCAGCCAGCCGATGAGCGCAAACAGCAGACTCTCGCAGAGTATGCTGAATACCAGCTGGCGGCGTGTCAGTGCCACCGAGCGCAGCAGGGCGTATTGGCGGATGCGCTCCTCCACACCCATGCTAAGGCTGGTGAAAATAATAAAAAAGGCGATAAGCATGGACAGCCCGGAGGCCGTCCAGCTTTGTAGGCGCAGACGGGTGTTGGAACGCTGCAGTTTTTTGGCGGCGCGACGCAGGGCAGCGCCGTCGGCCAAGACCAGGCCTTCGTCTTGCAGAGCTTGCTTGAAGCTCTTGCTCAGCTTGCCCTTGGGCAAATTGCCGGCCAAATAGCTGGCTTGCAGGCTGCCGCCGGCAACCTGCTCGGCAATGCGCCAGCTGACAAAGACGCCGTCCAGGGCGGGCGGAGTGAGCGCGGGGTCCAGGCTGCGCCAGAGTGCCCAGTGGTTTTTGCTGTCGGCAGGCTCGATAAGGCCGCTGACTTGCAGCAGGAAGGAGCCGGCATGCGAGCCTACGGCAAAGACCGTTTGCAGCTGTAGGCCGAAGCGTTTCGCCAGATTGCTGCTCACCACGCAGGGAAAGGGCTGTTTAAGCTCGGCAAGGGCTGCTTCGTCCTGGCTTAGCCAGTGGCCGGCCTCAAGCTGCCGCGGCGCTTCGAGGCTAGTGCAGCCTATAAGATAGGGCAGGGCTATGGGCAGCCCCTTCAAAGGCGGCGGCGCGACCAGCTCGGCGGGCGGGACGGCGGGGGCGCCGCCGCGTCCGCCGCGCGCGGGCGGACCAGGGCTGCGCAGGCTCACTTCGCTGTTGGAGTAGGGTTCCAGCACTGGATCGGTGCTTTGATACTGCGGGGTCAGCAGCGCGCTGTCCTGGCCGCTTTTGCTGGGCAGGATGAAAAAGTCGTACTTGCCCAGTTGTTCGTCGCCTTGGCTTTGGCCCTGCTGGCTGAGCATGCCGTCGTAGCTGGCCACCGTCCAGGCCGCCAGGGTGGCTGCGGCAATCATGCCCAACAGGGTGAGCAGGGCGCGGGCCGGATTGGCAAGTAGATGGGCTAGAGCGAGCTTGAACTGGAAAAACATGGCTGCTGATTCTTTTTTGGACACGAAGACACACAAAGGCACACGAAGATACACTAAG
>JAAZIY010000324.1 GCA_012800625.1 Lentisphaerota bacterium | reverse complement strand
TATGTCATGCTTGGAACTATGAAAATTTAAATTGTCAAGTTGAGTTGTTTCTGGGCAGTATGTACAAGAAAAACCCGAATATACTGTATAGCAAGAAAGCGAATCTGCTCAGTAAAGTTTAACAATTTATTTTTTCATGATTCCTAAGACGGACAAAGTCACACTAAGTTTTTTGAGCTTGGCCGTGTCTCGGCTAGTTGTCCAAAACAATGCCGTTGTTGCGTCGCCAGCCGTTTCTGGATTTGGCCTTCGGACGCTGTTTGCAGGCGCGTACAATCAGGCTGTCGCGACCGGAAAGCGCACTGAGCTGGCGCTGTAGCTGCGCTGAATAAGTTACCCCGCGCTTGTCGTTGCTGACAAAAACCAGAGACCCGTTGTCGCAGGCCAGGCAGCAGATAAGCGGCGTGTCGCCAGGATTGTCCTGACAAAGCTGCTTTAGCCGAGCAAGCTTCTCGGAGTCAAACTCGGACTGCTGGATTTTGAGCATCAGCGAGCCGGCAAAGACGACATTGGCCTGCTCGATGGGGACGGCGCGGCTGACGATGAGGTTGGCGGGCGCGTCCGGGTCTCGCTGGGAGACCTCTCCTTCGAGCATAAGCACCTTGCCGGCCTGCAGTGCGCTGGGGTAGGTGCGCAGGTTTTCAGCGTAATTATCGCTGAACAGCAATGCCTCGAGGCTGGCCTCGCGGTTTTCGATCTGCAAAATGGCCCAGGGGCGCTGGTCTCGCTTGGCGGTCCTGATGGAGACTGCGCTCAGGTATGCGCCGACGCGCACCATGCTGCCCTCGGGCATCTGCTGGATAACGCTGAGGTCGTCAAGCTGGAACTTATCCACCAGCTCTTGTGATTCGGCTATGGGATGCCCGCTGATATAGAAGCCCAGCAGCTCTTTTTCGTAGTCTAGTATGTCGCCCAGGCTCCATTCAGGCAGGTCTAGCACCGGCAACTCCACTACCTTGCGCTCCTCTGGGGCGAGCATGTCAAACAGTGAGCCTTGGCCGCTTTGGCGATCCTTGATGGCCTGAGCGGCTATGGCCAGGGCGTCCTCGCAGACTGCCAGCAGCTGCGAGCGCCGCAGGCCGAAGCAGTCCAGCGCGCCGGCCTTGATCAGGTTTTCCAGGTTCTTTTTGCTGTTGTTCTCCACCCGTTCGCAAAAGTCGTTGAGGTCTTTGAAGGCTCCGCCTTCCTGTCTGGCTTTGATGATGCTGGCCACGGTGGCCGAGCCTACGCCTTTGACGGCGGCCAGTCCGAAGCGTATGTTGTCGCCGTCCACCGAGAAGCAGCTGTCGCAGACATTCACGTCGGGGGGCAGTATCCTGATATTCATGCTGCGGCATTCTTTCAGGTAGAAGCTCAGCTTTTCGGCATTTCCCTGTTCGCTGGAGAGCACCGCCGCCATGAAGTGCACCGGGTAGTTGGCCTTCAGCCAGGCGGTGCGGTAGGAGAGCAGGGCGTAGGCGGCGCTATGCGACTTGTTGAAGCCGTAGCCGGCGAACATGACTATCTTGTCCCAGATGCTTTTAATGACTGGCTCGGGCAGGTTCCTCTTTTGGCAGCCCTGCTGGAACTTGCCGAATTGTTCGAGCATGACCTCGACGTCTTTTTTGCCCATGGCGCGGCGCAGTATGTCGGCGTTGCCCAGGGAGAAGCCGGCCACGGCCTGCACCACCTGCATGATCTGCTCCTGATAGAGCATGATGCCGTAGGTTTCCTCGAGTATGGGCTGCATTTCGGGCAGCTCGTAGTCCACCGGGATGCGTCCGGTTTTGCGCGCGATGAACTCATCGCGGAACTTTATGGGGCCGGGTCTGTACAGTGCGATGAGCGCGATGATGTCTTCAAGGCGGCTCACTCCGAAGCGGCGGCAGAGGCTTTGCATGCCGGCGCTTTCCAACTGAAATATGGCTATGGTCTGTCCCTGGTTCAGCAGTTCAAAGCTGGCCTTGTCCTCGATGGGGATGTCATTGCTTTTGATGTCCCTGCCCTCGTGCTTTTTGATCAGGTCCAGGGCATCTTGAATAATGGTCAGGGTTTTCAGGCCGAGGAAGTCCATTTTAAGCAGTCCCAGCTCTTCGCAGGGTCCTGCGGAGAATTGGGTTATGGGTTCATCTCCGGCGCCTTTGGCGATGGGCACTATGTTTGAGACTCGCTGGTCGCTGATGATGACTCCGGCGGCGTGTATGCTCAGGTTGCGGTTCATGCCCTCCAGGGTGAGGGCGAATTTCCAGAGCTCCTGCACCCAGGGGTTGTTGTCATGCAAGTCCTGCAGTTCTTTGCTGGGCGCCAGGTTGTTTTTTGCATCGCCGTGCATGGCTTTTGTCAGGGTCATCTTTGGGTCGTTGGGGATTAGCTTGGTGATGCGGTTGGCGTCGTCCACGCTGCGCCCCATGGCTCTGGCCACGTCTTTGATGACCGCCTTTGCCTTCAGGGTTCCGAAGGTGCCGATCTGCACCACGTTTTCGGCGCCGTACTTATGGCGCACATACTCTATAACTTCGTGTCGTCTGCGCTCGCAGAGGTCTATGTCGAAGTCCGGCGGGCTGACTCTTTCGGGGTTCAGGAAGCGTTCGAATAGCAGGCCGTAGCGCAGCGGGTCTATGTGCGTGATGCCCAGCACGTATGCGACGATGCTACCTGCTCCGCTGCCTCTGCCCGGCCCCAGTGGTATATCCTGTTTGGCGGCGTAGGCCAGGAAGTCCCAGACCACCAGGAAGTAGCTGGTGAATCCACTGGCGGCGATCACGCCTAGCTCATAGTCCATTCTTGCCAGCTTGCTTTTTGCCTCCTCGTCCAGGTCCGGGCTGGCAAAGTCCTGGCCGTAGCGCCATTGCATACCTTTCAGGCATTGTTGACGCAGGTAAGCTTCCCTGCTCATGCCTTCGGGCACCGGGAACTCGGGATAATGGTTGACTTTGTCTTCGCTGACGGTGGGCAGCCTCACTTCGCAGCGTCGGGCGATTTCCACGGTGTTCTGGTAGGCTTCGGGCAGCTCGGGGAAGAGCTTGTGCATCTCTTCCGGGCTTTTGAGATAGAACTCGTTGTTTGCGAAGCGGAAGCGTTTTTCGTCATGGATATTGGTCTGCGTTCCTATGCAGAGGAAGAGGTCGTGCGCCTGGGCGTCCTCGCGGCGCAGGTAATGCGCGTCGTTGCAGACCACCATGCCTACCTGGTGTTTTTTGGCCAGCTCGATGAGCTTGGGGTTGACCAGGGCCTGTTCCTCGAGGCCGTGGTCCTGTAGCTCGATGAAGAAATTCTCCTTGCCGAAGATTTGCAGGTACTGCACCAGGGTGGCCTCGGCCTCTTCCTCCTTGTTTTTAGCCAGCAGTGTGGGTATTTCGCCACCCAGGCAGGCGCTCAGAGCAATCAGGCCTTCGCTATACTTCTTGAGCAGCTCCTTGTCCACCCTGGGCTTGTAATAAAACCCGCGCAGCCAGGCCTCCTCGTTAAGATGGCAGAGGTTCTGGTAGCCCTGCAGGTTTTCGGCCAGGCAGACCAGGTGGTGCCCCTGATAGTTGGGCAGTGACTGGTCCTTGACCAGGTGCGAGCCAGGCGCAACATAGAACTCACAGCCCAAAATAGGCTTGACACCCTGTTTTTTGCCCTCCTGCAAAAGCTCGAAACAAGCCGACATATTGCCGTGGTCGGTGACCGCTATGGCCGGCATGCCGAATTTTTTTGCTTGACCGACCAGGTCCGAACAGCGTATGGCACCGTCAAGCATGCTGTAGTCGCTGTGAACATGCAGGTGAACAAAAGGAAATGACATAGATATGTTAATAGATTGAAGGGGGTTCCTGAGACAAAGAGGGGAAAGCCGGGGCCTGGCAGAAGAGCAGACCCCGGCTCGCCAAGAGTCGGGGTCAGTGCTTACTGGTTGAAGGCGGCGTCAAAGGCCGTGCCAGAGGGTGAGAAGTCGATGCTGCGCACGAAATTGCAGGCATCCTGGGCACCGTATTCCCGGTCCATGCCGCTGTCTTCCCATTCTACCGAGAGCGGCCCATTGTAGCCAATGCGGTTCAGCTCACGCATGATTTCCTCGAAGTCCACCTCGCCGTGCCCCGGGCTTCTGAAGTCCCAGCCGCGGTTAGGCTCGCCGAAATTCAGGTGTGATGAGAGTATGCCGCTGCGTCCGTCCAGGGTCAGCTTGGCGTCCTTGATATGCACGTGATAGATGCGTTCGGGGAAGGCCTTGATGAACTCGGCCGGGTCCACGCCTTGCCAGACCAGGTGGCTGGGGTCGAAGTTGAATCCGAATGCGGGGCGCATGTCCAGGGCTTCCAGTGCCCGCTGAGCCGTATGTATGTCAAAGGCGATTTCGGTGGGGTGTACTTCCAGGGCGAAGCGAATGCCGTACTTGTCGAACTCGTCCAGTATGGGGTTCCAGACGTCGGCGAAGTACTTGAAGCCGTCATTGATCATCTTGTCGCTGGCTGGCGGGAAGCTGTAGAGCATATGCCAGATAGGCGAGCCGGTGAAGCCGTTGACCACCTTCACATCCATGTTGTGTGCCGCCTTGGCCGACTGCTTCATTGACTTGATGGCCCACTGCCGCTTCTTTTCGGCGTTGTCGTTGCATTCCGCCGGCAGATTGCCGAAGTTGTTCGAGCGCGCGTCATTGTTGGGGTCGCAGGTGAGTTGTCCGGCCAGGTGGTTGCTGATGGCCCAGCATTGCAGACCCGCCTTGGCCAACAGCTTTTTTTGGCCTTCGCAGTATGCCGTGCTGGCGGCGGCCTTCTCCACATCGAAATGGTCGCCCCAGCAGGCCAGCTCGAGCCCGTCGTAGCCAAAGGACTTGATCAGCGGAGCGAGTTCGGCCAGGGGCAGGTCGGCCCATTGACCGGTGAAAATTGTGACTGGTCGCGACATTTTGCTCTTCCTTTTTTGTTATGGGGTTGGGGGTAAGAAGCTGAAAGCGCCTTTCGTTTGGCGTATAGCTATAGTGTAGCCAAAACAAGGCGCTTGTCAAGTGAAAATAGGCCAAATAAAAAGAAAAACAGCCGCGCCATGAGTAATCGTGCAGCAGAGCAGGGGAGGACACCAAGACACACCAAGATACACGAAAGGGATTTTTAGCCCTAATACGCCAGGGGACAAGACGCGGGCATAAAGATAAACTTAATAAGCCCAATATAAAACATGGCCGCGCCTATAGCGGGGTCGGAGCGCCGGCTTCCAGCCGGCTCCCCGTTCCCGTTCCCATTCCCGCTGCTATATTTTTCGCACTATGGCGGCTACTCCATCGGGGATAACGGCAATTTTAGCTTTTGCGCCGGTTTTTTCTCTAGCCATTTGCAGGGCCTGTTCGACATCAGTAGCAGCCAGCATATGCATGGCCTCGATAAGCGCATGATTTTTCGGCTCGCTGACCATGATCACCGGGTTTTTAGCCAGAATTCTTGCCAATATCTGGCTTTCCCACTGGTCGGGCCGGGTCTTTGCCGCCGGCACACGGCGGATTTTCTGCAGCAGCTCGAGGGGCGAAGAAGCCTCGGCCAGGCTGCGATAAAAAGCCTCGCCGCCATGTCCGTCCCGGCAGGCGGCCAGCATAATGATGACTCCGCCGGGGGCGATGGCGCTTTCCGCCGCGCTCATGCCCTTTACCGCCTGGTAGATATTCTGGTCCAGCGGATAACCGCCATTGCCCACAATTATGATCTGGCTTTCGGGGACCTCGCAAAGCGCCAGCCGCCTAAGCTTTTCGCAGCCGGCCAGATGAGCCGATTCCGGATGCCCGGCGTAGGCGGCTATGATCTGCTTGTCCTGGTTGAGAATAACGTTCACGATGAATGCCAATCCGGCTTTTTGGGCTGCCCAAAGCATATCCTCGTGCATGGGGTTGCCCTCCAGACAGCCGGCCCGCGCCTGCCGGGAATCAATGAACTCCGCGCAGTGATTGCTCAGCACGCTTTGCTCTCCGGCTATGCCGGGCAGCACGCTTTTGCGTCCGCCGGAAAAGCCGGCGAAGAAATGCGGTTCTATAAAGCCCTCGGCCAGCAGCAAATCGCATTGCAGTGCCAGCTTATTCAGCCATAGTTCCCCGCCCGAGGGCAGCCGCCCCAGGCTGAGCAGAAAGTTTTTGTCCCGACAGTCATGCATGATGATGCGTTCATTTTCGACGATTTCATCGCCGAACTTATAGCGCAGCTCTTCGTTGCTGCTGGCGCGGTGGAAGCCGGTGGCGATCAGTATGCTGATCTGCATTCCGGGATTAGCCTGTCGCAGAGCGCTGAGCAGAGCCGGCATAATCAGCTTGCTGGGCACCGGCCGCGTATGGTCGCTGGCGATAATGACGGCGGACCGCTTGCCTCTGGCAAGCTCTTCGAGCCGAGGAGAGCCGAAAGGCTCCGCCAAGGCCCTGGACAGTATTTCCTTTTCAGGAAATGCCGGACGCTTTTGCGCCAGAGCCGGAGCAAAGACGCCGGCTAGGCGCCGCCGCGGCAGGGTAAAACTCAACTCGTCTTTATCATAGGGAACCTGGACCGCCATACAGTCTTCAGTCATGCGCATCACCCGTCTACAAACTATATTGAGCAAAAGTATAAAACTGCAACATCAGCTTTGCGGGGCTTCGCTGGAGTATGTGCCAAGCCGCCCCCTGAAGGGAAAGCAAAATCATGGATACTGTAACTATACTCAATTAAAGGCCTAACTTCAAGTCCCGGGTCGCATTTCGGGGTGTTTGCGTAAATGATAACATGGGACTTTTGGGACTGGAGCTGGGACAAGCCGGCATACAACCCCATCTGCTTTAAAAACACAAATAACGCCGTGGAACGCGAATGCACCTAGGGGGTTTGCTTTTCTGTGGTTGGTTTTAATCTCTGGTTTGTTTTTATCTTAGTTGGTTGTATGCCGGCAAGGATGCCGGCGCTCCGACCCCGCTACACC
>JAAZIY010000323.1 GCA_012800625.1 Lentisphaerota bacterium | reverse complement strand
CGTCTAAAATCTCACCCACCAGGCCTCCGCCGGCTCCGGATACCTTGCTCAGTCCGCTGAAGGGCAAAATATCCACTTTTGTTCTGTAGCTTCCTCCTGCTGCGATCGCCTGCACTGAGGTACGCCATTCCAAGGTGGGCACTTTGCATCCTGAAAACCAGCTGTATAAGAGCCTCAGTTCCGGATAGCTCATGGTGATGGCCACTCCCTTGCCATTGGTAGTCGAGGCGGCGATCCATCCTCTGGCAGGCTGATGCTGCCAGGTTTCGGTTGGGCGCTCATCGGCAGGTATGCATACTATGCCATAAGCGCTGGGATACCAGGTGCTGGTCAGCTCCCCATACACGCCTAGCGCATGGTGAAACCAAAAACCATAGTCCAAAGTAGCCATGGCATCCTCTAGGTTCTCCATCTTGTAATCCAGTCTCAGCATGGCTGCGTCGGCATAAAAATTAAAACCTTTGTGAACCTTAAGGAAATTTATGCCGCCGCCCGGGTGGTTTGCCTGTGCTTCAACCAGCCAATTTCCTTCAGAGGCAAAGCTATTTAGGCTAAAGGTCTTTTTCTGCAAAAAGAATCTTGATGCCGGTATATTCCAGACATTTTCGCTGCCGCTGCCTTGCTCGGGGTCAACCAGCTCAATGTCGGCTGGCTTGTAGTACAGGCTTTTAAGCTGAGCGCCCATAGGGTCGAACTGAGCCTTGAAAAACGGAGCGTCAAGCTCTAGTAGCCTAACTCCCGTCGGGTCAGTTATATAACTGCTTTGAAAGGCAAAAAGAGAGCCGCCTAAGGTCAAGAGGAATACACATAGAGCTTGAATGATGTTCATCTTAAGCATCCTTTTCTATTGTTAAAACTGTCGCAATATACTTTAAGTTTGGCTTTTCAAAAACCGGTCAAGAGCTGTAGTCTTGCCTGAGTAAGGCTTATTTGAAAAAATAGCGCTGATTGTTGGGCGGCGGTTCCGGCTCGCGACCGCGAAGCCGGATTTCCGACACCCCTATGGCTGCGGAGCCGACAAAGTCAATTTTCACGCGGCAGGCCAGGCCTTTGATTTCAGGTTGATAAACATAGCTTCGACAGCTCTCATCGATCAGGGGCGCGCCTTTCTCGGGCAGCTTGCCGTAGGTTTTGACGATGAAAGGCGCGGCGAACTCGCCGGAACCGTCATCCAGACTAATATGCAGCTCTTTCAGGATATACCACTTGGTGTGTTTTTTGGTCACTATTTCCATACTTGAAATCTCGTAGGTGCGGTCAAATTCGCAGATAACCGCCACTTTTCGCTGATGCCAGTTTACCTCCGTCTTGTCATCGCCGTCATTGAGTACACCCTCTTTGGTGTTCTTGGGCATAGGCACATCAAAGTGATAACGATAGTCAATCTCGTCAGGATAGCGCCGTTTTTTCTCAGCCTGTGCAAACTGACTGGCACAGGCGAAAAAAAACACGATGAGAACTATGTTTTTACGCATGGCTTCACTTAATAAGGGCGTTGAACGGTATTGGCTCCACCCCAAAACCAGGGGGTGAAGTTGGCATCCGCGAGTTGCTTAACGTTGGTTGGCTCCACATGTATGTCCAGAAAAAGTGTATTGGCCTTACTTTCATGCCTGGTAGCTATATAGCCAATGTTGGTGCTCTTCCAGGAACGAATATACCAGCTGTAATTTCCAATTTGGTGCCCAATACTGCCATCTGGATCGGCGGCTTGTGAATCGGCGAAGACGCACTGCAGGCTGGGCTTTTTTATTATACCGGTCATAATTGTGCGCATCCCGCCTACATTAAAGCCGTAACTTGGATATGTAGCCGGATTGTAGGTGGCCGGATCAAGAAAGGGAGCCAGCTTGGAGTCAGGACATTTGAAAATGGGAGCCTCCACATATTTCAAGGTGTTTAATATGTAATTGGGCCGCCCGTTCCAAACACTGGTGTCGTTGTCATTGCGAGGCGTGTAATCCAAATTGTCGTCCAAGTAAAGCTGAAAACCTAAACCTAGCTGTTTAAGCTGATTTACGCATTGCATATTCTTGGCGCGGGCTCTGGCCTTGCTCAGGGCCGGCAAAAGCATGCTGGCGAGGATGGCGATAATCGCTATGACGACAAGCAATTCAATCAAAGTGAAGTAGTTACGTTCTTTCATGCTGATCCTCCGTTTTGTCTTTGACTGTGAAGTGAAACAACTAGGAACAATTGCTTAAAACAAGCTGAAGGTCTGTGAGAGTATTTCCGGGCGGCAGCGGCGCCCGGAAGCATCGGCGATGGGATTGTCGGTCATTTCCCGGGTGACTCCCATGAACATGGAGGATTGCGCCCCCTCTATGCTTATACGTCCGTCCTGGCTCAGCGTGACTATGGCGCTAAGCGCATCCTGATAGATCACAGTGTGCTGGACGGCGCTGAATTCACGACACAGAGATTCGGGGAAGAAATCATGCGCCTGGCTGACCCAGTCGTAGCTGGCCGAGTTCAGGTCCAGAAAAGCTATGCCGTGCAAAAGCCGCAAAAAATTGCGGTGGTGATGGCCGTTGACCGCTAGGCGCAGGTTGCCCGGTCGACGCCTCTGAGCTTCGCGTAAAATGTCCATCAGCTCATCGCGATTGCCCAGGCAGGCGCCGGTTTCGCGCTCCAGGCTGCAATGGCTGAAGAGCAGGCAGGGATAGGGCGACTCTTCCAGGCTGCGGCGCAGGAACTCCAGTTCCTCAGGGTGTATGGCGGCCTGGGCATTTGGGTAATCTCTATGGTTGCCCAGCTGGCTGTGGGCAAAATCGGGAGACTCGGGCAGGTAGTTGCTGTCCAGGATGATCAGCCTGAAGCCTTGCAAGTCAAAATGGTAGTAGGGCGCCGGCATCCTGTAGGCCTGCAAAACCTCAGCCAATGAGGTGGAATCCGTGTCGTGGTTGCCCAGCACCATGTACGAGGGTATGTGAAAGCCGTGAAACTGTTCCAAAAGCTCGTCGGACTCAAGCGGGAGGTGACAAAAATCCCCCAGGCTGATAATCGCGTCGACCTGCTCGCGTTCGGCGCGTTGCTGTATGGCGGCAAGGCGCTCCGCCGCCTGAGTGTAAAAAACACCGGGATAATGGTGCAGGTCGGCGAAAAGACAGAGTTTCAAGCTTTTCATCTGAGGCCAATGCCTTTTTTCCATTGGGTTTGCAAATCGTATTTCTCGCATTCCTCGCGACTCATGGCCGGCCCTAGGGTCAGCCCGGGGCGGAACTGATAGGCTGCGGTGCGGCAGCCGAATTTCAGGCTGCCGGTCTTGAGTTGGGCGACCAGCTCGTTGATGCAAGCCGCCCCCTCTTCAGCCGCCGAGGAAAAGACGCTGGCCACCTGGCCGACGCTGATCAGCCAGTCAAATCTGCCGCTGTCAATCAGCAGGCTGAGCCGCCCAGGTATGTCAACCCGGCTCTTTAGCAGATTATGGTAAATATTGTAATGGGTGGCTCCGCCAGAGTGAACCACCAGAGCCGTATGGTTGCGCAGTGCGGCCAGCACCTGAGTAGCACTCTCGGAGATAAGCTCGTGCGAAGCCGATGGCCACTTGGTCTTTATGCAGTCAATCTCAAGGTCCGCATGACCAAGCAAAGAGCCTAGACCTCGCAGGTGGGCACTGTCAAATTGGGAGTTGACGTAAAGCAGACGACGATGCCCCAGACGCAAAAGCTCAGCCATAACCAGCTTCACCTTCTCCTCCATGGGCAGATAAACTTGAATGAAGCGCCGGTTCTCTATGCTCTCCATGGTCTGGTTCCAGCCTAAAACCACGCAGGGCTTGAAAAGGTTCTCCAAAAAATTACGCATGCGCTCGGTTGCGGAGGACAAGAAATAGCCATCTGCCTCTATGCCAGGGTGCAACTGCTCCAAAGTGCCCGGCGCCAAGGTCAAGCGTTCGTCGAGCTGGCGCACGACTAGGTTGACTCGCTGCCGAGAGGCCGCAGTAATGGCTCCGCCAACCAAGTCCAAAATATTCTGATCCTCAAGCTGCTTCTCAGTCAAGAGCATCACGATGTTCCAAGTCTGAGAAGAAACAGAAGAAGCAGGCTCGGAAGAAGACTTCAAACGATAGCCGCGACGAGCCTCAGACTGCAAATGCCCCCTATCGCGCAATAAAGACAAGGCAGAGCGAATGGTGCTGCGCGTGCAGGCGTAATGCTGAGCCAGAGATCGTTCGCTGGGCAAACGGCCTACCGCCGCATAGTCCGAGCAAATCTGCTCAGCAAGTTTCTCGTAAAGGCTGCTGTTCACAACTAAATAACCCTCTTTGGTTGTCAATAACCAATAACATACCACCAGAAAGGAGCTATGTCAAGAGAAGCAAGTTTTATTTTTCCAGTCTAGGCTGCGTCCCAAGAGCTGGTTTTGATTTTGTCAATGACACTAGAAGGGGGAAGACACGAAGAGACATGAAGGGCTTATGCGTTGTCTTTTTTAGACGAAGACGACTTGCTGTACCTTCGTGTGGTTTTGTGTGTCTTAGTGTCCAAAAGCATTCCAGGCAGCCGCTCCGCTCTGCTATTTCCGGTTTGGCGGCTCTGCGGTTTTATTCCTGCTCCGCCGTGGCTTGTAAATCTTCCTGCAAGTATTATTTTAAGCGGCTTATCGGTTCAGAGTTTTTCTACGGTGAACCCCGTGCAATTCGGGGGCTGTCGCGCAACTGTGAATGGCATAGCCATGAGCCAGAGCCCGTGCTTTGAACCAAGTCAACGGCGTATTTGTGCGCGAAACACAAGGAAGCTTTATGCTCCAGCTATCTGTTTT
>JAAZIY010000322.1 GCA_012800625.1 Lentisphaerota bacterium | reverse complement strand
GCCACTAACGGCCTTTCGGCGTTATGACCTTTTTGGACAGGGTCTAGCTTAGTGTCTCTTGGTGTCCTAAATCTTAGTAAAAAAAATTGCTCTTATAAATTGCAAAGTTTATTTTAGCGTATATGCTATGGCATTTACCGGATATCAAGGTTCTTTTATCTGGTATGAAGCCATGGAAATCAATGGAGGAATGTTAAAATGGCAAGAGAAACAATAAAATGCCCTCATTGTGAATGCAAGGTGCTCATGAGTGAGGTGGAAAAAGACGACGGTCTCTGCCCCGAATGCGGACAACTCGTGCTGGCTTCCAGCTTGTTTGACGACTTTGATGACGATGACGACTTGGAGTTGGACGAGTATATTGACTTTGACGAGGATGAGACCGTAGCAGACGACGATGATGATGATGAGGAAG
The DNA here is from genome assembly GCA_012800625.1 of Lentisphaerota bacterium. Lineage (GTDB taxonomy): Bacteria > Verrucomicrobiota > Lentisphaeria > Oligosphaerales > Oligosphaeraceae > JAAZIY01. The sequence goes on along the minus strand of JAAZIY010000322.1, from coordinate 9,038 downwards.
ATGACTTCCTTGGCGATGATGACGATGAGGATGATGAGGACTTTGATGACGAGCCTCCGTCCAAACAAAAAGGTTTTCGCAGACGCAGAAAGGGTTTTGAATAAGCCGTGCCACTGCTTTTATAGCGCCAGACTTGCTCGGCAAGTACTATCGTGTCGCTTGGTGAAACCGGGCTTGAAAAAGCAGGCTTTGCGCTTGTTCAGCCCGGTAAACACACCAGGCGATTTTCATTTGTAGGCAAAAAAGAATGTCAGAAGAGAAAGAGTTTAATTTCAATGCCTTGGCTGAGGGTGAATACGACTCCTCCAGCATCATCACCTTGGACCCGCGCGAACACGTGCGCTCGCGCAGCGGCATGTACATTGGCCGCCTGGGCAATGGCGAACACCATGACGACGGCATCTATGTCATGCTGAAGGAAGTGGTGGACAATAGCGTGGACGAGTTCGTCATGGGAAACGGGCGCAAAATCGAGGTGGAGATACTGGAAGACAAGCTGGTGCGCGTGCGCGACTATGGTCGCGGCATCCCGCTGGACAAGGTGATCGAGTGCGCCTCAAAAATCAACACCGGCGGCAAATTCATCACGGACAAGGACGGCGTGCGCCGCCCTTTCTCCAGCTCGATAGGCCTCAACGGGGTGGGTCTGAAGGTGGTCAACTTCCTTTCCGAGGAGTTTAAGATAAGCTCCTGGCGCGGCGGCCAGGGCTATAGCGCCAGTTATGTGGAGGGGCAGCTGCGCAGCGAAACGAAGCTCGAAGACCAGCAGCAGCCCAATGGCACCGAGGTCTTGTTCAAACCCTCGAAAGAGATTTTTCCGGACTATCATTTTGACCTCAAGTACGTGCGCCGCCGCATGCAGCATTACTCCTGGTTGAACAGCGGCCTGAACCTGTATTGCAACGGGGAGCGCTTCTATTCGCGCCGCGGCCTGCTCGACCTGCTCGAGTCCAAGCTGGAGTCCGATTCGCTTTATGACATGGTGCATTACAAGTCTGACAAAATGGAGTTCGCCTTCTGTCACACCGGCAGCTTCAACGAAAACTACTACTCCTTCGTCAACACTCAGTATACCAGCGACGGCGGCACGCACCTGGCCGCCTTCAAGGAGGCCATAGGCAAGGCCATCAATGAGCTGGCGCCAAAACCCATTGACTTTGACGACGTGCGCTGCGGCATCAGCGGAGCCATAGCCTTGAAGCTGCAAGACCCCGTCTTCGAGTCGCAAACCAAGACCAAGCTGGGCAATACCGACATCAAAGCCGACATCATCAACGAGGTGCGCCAGGCAATAGTCGACTTCCTGTATAAAAACCCGGAGGTCAAAAACGCCATTTTCGAGAAGGCTGAGAAGAACGAGTCCATACGCAAGCAGATACAGGCTGTGCGCCGCGGCGCGCGCGAGTTGGCGCAGAAATCACAGCTCAAAGTGGACAAGCTGCGCGACTGCAAATATCATTTCAACGAGACTGAGCAAAAGCGCAAAGAGGATGAAAAGCGCAAATGCCAGGAGAGCATGATCTTCCTGACCGAGGGCAACTCCGCCTCCGGCTCAGTGGTGACTGCGCGCGACCCTTTGACGCAGGCCGTCTTCAGCCTGCGCGGCAAGCCGCGCAACTGCTACGGGCTGCGCAAGGAGACCGTCTATCAAAACGAGGAACTCTACGGCATTATGCAGGCCATAGGCATAGAGAACTCGATGGACGACTTGCGCTACGGCAAGATCATCATTGCTACGGACGCCGACGTAGACGGCTTCCACATCCGCAATCTGCTCATCACGTATTTTCTCACCTTTTTCCAGCCTCTGGTCGAGTCCGAGCGCGTATTCATCCTGGAGACCCCCCTCTTTCGCGTGCGCAACAAGAAGAAGACGCGTTACTGCTACAATGAGGCCGAACGCGACCTGGCTCTGCGCGAGCTGGGCAAGGAGGCCGAGGTGACCCGCTTCAAAGGGCTGGGTGAGATCTCGCCTGAGGAATTTGGTCAATTCATCGGCGAAGATATGCGCTTGCAGGCGGTCACCATAGACAATGTACGCCAGGTTGACAATATGCTGCGTTTTTTCATGGGGGACAACATCCCGGAAAGACGCAGCTATATCATGGAAAACCTGGTCTGAACGCATAAGCTATGCCTAGCTGGATTTTGGACACTAAGACACACAAAGCTACACTAAGGCACACCAAACTCCCCCCTCTTTTTGGACGGGTTCTGCATAAAAAGGCAGCTATCTATGAAGTTTTTACGTTATTCTCAGCATGGCAGGCCTGCTTACGGTCTGCTTGAAGGCGAGCAAGTGAGCCACCTAGAGGGCGATATTTTCACGAATTGGCAGCGCAGCGGCAAAACTTTGCCCCTGGCTGAGCTAGAGCTGCTCGCCCCAGTCCAACCCGCAGCTATCTTTTGCATAGGCAAGAATTACCGCGCTCATGCTGAGGAGTTCGGTGGTCCGCCTCCCGAGAGGCCCATCGTCTTTCTGAAGGCGCCCAACAGCCTGAACCATCCCCAGGCGCCCATTGTATTGCCCAGGCCTGAACAAAGCGTGCAAATCGATTACGAGGCGGAGTTGGCCATAGTCATAGGCAAGGGCGGCAAAAACATAGCCGAGGCGGAGGCGCTGGCACATGTCTTTGGCTACACCTGCGCCAATGATGTCACCGCCAGAGACTGGCAAAAACAAGACGGCCAGTGGGCCAGGGGGAAATCACTGGACGGCTTCTGCCCGCTGGGTCCATATATAGAAACCGAGCTGGATGTTAGCGACCTGAAAGTGGAAGGGCGGCTCAACGGTGTCGTCGTGCAAAGCGCCAGGACCTCGGAGCTGCTATTCAGCATACCTTACCTGGTGCACTATGTCTCGCAGGCCATCACCCTAAGCCCAGGCAGCATTATCCTCAGTGGCACGCCGGCGGGCTGCGGCATGGCAAGAAGCCCACAGCTCTGGCTGAAGCCCGGAGACCGCTTCGAGGTGGACATCGAGGGCATCGGCATACTCGAAAACCCGGTACAAGCAGCAGGCTGAAGTAGGCAGTGACTTCTTTTGGGCGCTAAGACACACGAAGGCCGAGCAAGTCGTTTGCGTCTAAAGCAGACTCGGCAGAAGAGCGCTTGAAGATTATATTAAGGTTTTCGCGTTTTTGTGCAAAGGCTTTGGTTATGCATATTTTTGTGGCTGGCGGAGCCGGTTATATTGGCAGCTGTTGTTGCGAGTACCTACTGGACCAGGGGCATCAAGTTAGCGTCTTTGACGCCTTGCTTACGGGCTACCGCCAGGCAGTGGATCCCAGGGCGGAGTTTATCGAGGGCAATCTGAGCGACTACGCCGCCATTGAGGCGGCCATCAGAAAAACCCGTCCTGATGGTCTTATCCACTTTGCCGCCTTCATTGAGGTGGGCGAGTCCATGCTTGACCCGCTCAAGTATTTCCGCAATAATGTCGCCAATGCGCTCAACCTCTGTCAGGCGGCAGTTGAAAACCAGGTCCCCAAGCTGGTTTTCTCCAGTACCGCGGCGGTTTACGGCATGCCGGAAAGCATCCCGGTCAGCGAGACAGAGCCTACTGTTCCCATCAATCCTTATGGGGAGGCCAAGCTTATGTTCGAGAGGATACTGGCTTGGCAGCACCGTCTTAAGGGATTGCCTTACTGTGCGCTACGCTACTTCAACGCGGCGGGTGCCAGCCGCAGCTACGGCGAGGCTCACCGCCCCGAATCGCATCTCATTCCGCTGGTGATGGAAGCCGCCGAGGGCAAGCGCGAGTGCATCAGCATCTTCGGCGAAGACTACAACACTCCTGACGGCACCTGCATCCGCGACTACATCCATGTGCTGGACCTGGCTCAGGCGCATCTGCTGGCGCTGCAAAGCGATTTTTGCGGCAGCCTGAATCTGGGTTCGGGTCTGGGGCACAGTGTGAAGGAAGTGGTGGAGATGGTGCGTCAAGTGAGCGGCAGAGACTTCGCTGTGCGGAGCCAGCCGCGACGTCCCGGTGACCCGGCCCGCCTGATCGCCGACTCCAGTGCCGCCAAGCGCATCCTGGGCTGGAAGCCGGCCTATGAGAGCCTCGAGCAAATAGTGCAAAGCGCCTGGGACTGGCGCTGCAAAAATCCAAAAGGCTACAGCCATTAACCGGGCAGTAAAAACTAAAGCCAAGCTAAGTGCCCCTTAGTGTGTCTTAGTATCCTCCCTCCAAAAAACACAGCATTATGCCTGAGTCCCAGTCAAGCTCCAGCGTCGAGGTGCCCGTAGTTCGGCCTGCCTTAGGCTCGCGCCTGCTTGCGCTTGTTTGGCGCATCCTGGTTCTGCTTCTGGCATTTTACCTCTTGCATATCACTTTGCGCAGCAGCGGCGCCGACTTGAAACAGGAGTTTTTGCGAGCCAAATGGCCTTATCTGCTGCTGGCCTTCGCCTTGAATTTTCTCATTCAGGCCATGGCGGCCTGGCGTTGGTCCCTACTCATGTCGGTGCAGCAGATGCGCCTGCCCTACATTTCGGCCTTCAAGCTCAGTATGGCCGGCAATTTTTTCAGTCTAGTCATCCCTGGAGCGGTTAGCGGCGATCTATTGAAGGTAGCTTATGCCGGTAGGCTTTTCAGCGGTCGCAAGACCGAGATTTTTCTTACTGTACTGCTCGACCGCGTGCTTGGTCTCTTCGCCATGTTCATCGCTGCGCTCTTGGCCAGCTTGCTCTACTTGCCGCGACTGCCAGCCTTTTGTCGGGAACAACCGCTCTTGGGGCTAGCGCTATTGGCGGTCAATCTCGCCTGCCTGGGTATGCTGCTGGGCTATTTTCTCATTGTCAGCAGGAGGCGATTCAGCGAGAGAGGTTTTTTTGCTTTCGGCTTGCGCATCCTGTCTTTTTTAACGCCGGGTTTTCTGCGGGGGCTGCTGGCGCGCCTGCAGGCTGCCTTTCAGCTTTACCGGCAGGACTCCAGAGTTTTAAGCAAGCACATAACCTACTCGACTCTGGTGCATATCCTTAATGCCCTCGTGCTTTTTTGCCTGGGCAAGGCACTGGGTGAAAAAGTCATGAGCTTCTTGGAATACTGCCTGGCAACCCAGGTCGCCAACACTACTGGTCTTTTGCCCTTGACCCCTGGCGGCATAGGAGTCAGAGACGCGGTGAGCAGCGCCTTCTTCAAGGCATTTGCGGCTGAGCCTGCCAGCGTGGCCGGCAGCATACCGGTGATGGCCTCCGCGCTCATGATCATCACCGCCCTGCTGGGTGCGCTCTTCTTCGTCTGCTCACCCAGGCTGAGACGCATGAGCGCCTAGGCACTGGACAGACCGGGTCCAAAAAGCACTTGAGCCAGCAAGGCACACGCTGGGGGAAGGACACGAAGAGACACGAAGAGACGCGAAGGCACACTAAGGGCTTTGTTGCCTACATTTAAAAAAAACAATACTTAATTATTAGCAGAAAGTTGTCATTATGAAACGCACTTCAGTACGCGAGATTTTATCTGGCGAATTATTAGGCAAGAAAGTCACGGTAGCTGGCTGGATACGCACCCGTCGCGACTCCAAAGGCGGCTTTTCCTTTCTCGAGCTGAACGACGGCTCTTGCCTAAAGAACCTTCAGATCATTGCTCAGGAGCAGCTGTCCAACTACCGCAGCGAGCTGCTCAAGCTGCACCCCGGCGCCTCTATTGTCGCCGAGGGCAGCCTGCTCGAGTCGCCGGCGGCCGGACAGAGCTTCGAGCTGAAGGCAGACAGCATCCGGGTTTTGGGCTTTTGCGAGCCGCTCGAGTACCCCCTGGGCAAAAGCCGCATCTCCTTCGAGCGCCTACGCGAGCTGGCGCATCTGCGCGCGCGCACCAATACTTTCGGAGCGGTGGCCCGCCTGCGCAACGTGCTCTCCGACGCCACCCACCAGTTTTTCCAGAGCCGCGATTTTCTCTATTTCCATGCCCCCATTATCACCAGCAGCGACTGCGAGGGCGCCGGCGAAATGTTCCAGGTCACTCATTTGGATTTGGAAAACTTGCCTCGCGACCCTGAAAGCGGCAAGATTGACTACAAGCAGGATTTTTTCGGCAAGGCCACCAAGCTGACGGTCAGCGGCCAGCTTGAGGCGGAGACTTACGCCTGCGCGCTGGGCAATGTCTATACCTTCGGACCTACCTTCAGGGCGGAAAACTCCAACACCGCCAGGCATCTGGCCGAGTTTTGGATGATAGAGCCGGAAATGGCTTTTGCCGACCTTGGGGACATCGCCGCTCTGGCCGAGGACTACCTGCGCCATCTTTTCCAGGAGGCGCTCAAACGCTGTCCTGAAGACCTAAAATTCTTCAATGACCGCATAGAGAAAGGCCTGCTCGACAAGCTGGAGAGCCTGGCGGAGGCCAAATTCACCCGCCTTAGCTATACTGAAGCAATCAAGCTGCTGGAGAAAAACAGCGACAAGTTCAGCTTCAAGCCGCACTGGGGCATAGACCTGCAGTCCGAGCACGAGCGCTACCTGGCCGAACAGCTCTTCAAGGGGCCGGTCATAGTAATGGACTATCCCAAAGAGATCAAGGCCTTCTATATGCGCCTGAATGACGACAACAAGACGGTGGCCGCCATGGACGTCCTGCTGCCGCAGGTGGGCGAGATCATCGGCGGCAGTCAGCGTGAGGAACGCCTCGCCCTGCTCGAAACCCGCATTATCGAGGCCGGCATGCAGCCTGCAGACTACTGGTGGTACTGCGACCTGAGGCGCTTTGGCAGCGTGCCCCACGCCGGCTTCGGCCTGGGCTTCGAGAGAATGGTGCGCTTCTGCTCCGGCATGGCCAATATCCGCGACGTCATCCCCTTCCCGAGAACCCCGCAGTCCGCCGAATTCTGAGAGCGGCGCAGCCAAAAAGCCTTTGAACCACTGAAGCACACGAAGGGGGAGGGCACGAAGGGACACGAAGGGACACTAAGGCACACTAAACTTATAGAAAGTTGAGTAAGCAGGCTAACACTTCTATTTTGGACACCTTTTCTTTCATCAAGGAGGCATTTCATGAAACTGCTAGACCTGGTATTATTGTTTGAGCGCGGCAAAAGACGCTACCACATTGTCGGGGACCAAAATAACGGCGTGCTTATAGGCCTGGACCTGGAGGGGAGGCTGTTCACTTATCTGGAGGGTCAGGTTTTAAGCCGGGTCAACCCTGAGGCGTTCCAGCGTTTCAGCAGCCGTCAGGAATATGTTAACCCGGGCGGCGACGGCCTCTGGCCAGCCCCTGAAGGCTCGCGTTTGGGCTATGAGTACAGCACTGCCGGCTGGCGCGTGCCACCCGGACTATGCCATGCTCGCTGGCAGCTGCAGAAAAAATGCGCCAACTCCGCCTTGGTTGCCGCCGAAATAGACCTGATCAACTCAGAAGGCCGCGGTCTACCCTGTCTTTTCAGCCGCGACATCAAATTCGAGCTGCATAACTCAAAGCTGACTCTGCTGGTCAATGAATGCATCGAATATCTGGGACGCGAAGGCCTGGGTCAAAATTTAGCTCTGTTGGCACCCTGGTCACTATGCCAATTTGACTGTGATGAGCAAAGCAGCCTGAAACTGCCAGCCTGCCCCGCCAGCGAAATCTGGGACCTCTATGAACCGAGCAGCGACAGCCTGCGAAAACAAGGCCCGGAAGGCTGGACGGTAAGCATGAAAACTGATTTCCGCTTCCAGCTGGGACTAAGCAGCCTGGTGCCCAGCCTCGAGTTTGTCAACCCGACAGCCGGATTTAGCGCCACGCGCAGCGCCAGCCCGCTAAGCCCAGATTTGAAATATATTGACATTGCCGATCAGGATCCGAGCAATGAGCCTGAAGGACGCCCAGTCTGCCTTAGCGCCTACTGCGACCCCTCAGGCTTCATGGAAATCGAGGCCGCCGGCGGCTGCCCAGCACGCCTGGAACCAGGAACTAAAAGCGTCTTGGAGCATAAGACCGAATTTGTAAAATTCTAGGCTCCCTGAGTTGTGTTGAGATGCTGGCCAAACGTATAAGCCTTTGGTCTGCCTTAGTGTGTCTTAGTGTGTCTTAGTGTACCTTAGTGTGTCTTAGTGACCTCCCCCCTTCGTGTGCTTTCGTGTGCAAAACCGCTCAGCAAGCCCATATTTTTAAAGGATATCGATTACATGTCCCAGGCGCTATTACAGGTTGAGGAGCTTAGCGTCAGCTTCACTTCGGCACAGCGCTCGTTTTTGGCGGTAGACCGGCTTAGCTTTAATATTTACCCCGGGGAGATGCTTGCCTTGGTAGGCGAGTCCGGCTCGGGCAAGACGGTTAGCGCCCTGGCTCTTATGGGATTGTTGCCCACCCCCGCCGCCAAACTCGAGGGCGGACGCGCTTTGTTTCAGGGCAGAGAGCTTTTTTCCCAGTCTGAATCGCAGTGGCAGGCTTTGCGCGGCAATCAGATTTCGATGGTCTTTCAGGAGCCTATGACCGCCCTCAACCCGGTGCTTAGCATTGGTTTTCAGCTTGCCGAGGTATTGCGTCGTCACCAGGGTCTAAGCGGGTCCTCCCTGCGCCGGCGCTGTCTGGAGCTGCTTGAACAGGTGAGCCTGCCCAACCCGCAGCAATGCCTGAGCAGCTATCCGCACCAGCTTTCCGGGGGCATGCGTCAGCGTGTTGTCATAGCCATCGCTCTGGCCTGCCGTCCCAGTCTGCTGATAGCTGACGAACCTAGCACGGCTCTGGATGTCAGCGTACAGGCTCAGCTCATGGAGCTGTTCGAGCGCCTGCGCCATGAAAGCGGCACGGCCATACTATTCATTACCCACAATCTAGCTCTAGTCTCCGAATATGCCGAGCGCTGTGCGGTGATGTATGCCGGCAGGGTCCTCGAGTCCGCCCCGCGCCGCGAGCTATTTACGCAAGCTTCGCATCCTTATACGCGCATGCTGCTTCGCGCCATGCCTCAGGCTGTGGCACGTCGCCGTGCGCTTGCCAGCATAGAAGGCAGCTTCGAGCATGGTTCTCGCGCCTGCAATTTTGCGCCGCGCTGTCCCTTCGCCATGCCTATTTGTTCTGAGCAGGCTCCCGGCCTCAGCCAGCTAAGCGCGTC
>JAAZIY010000321.1 GCA_012800625.1 Lentisphaerota bacterium | reverse complement strand
TCACACTCCAACAAGCGCCCCACCCTTCAGCCTTGGCAGTATGCTGCCTTAGGCTTGGTTGCATACGATTTCATCACTTTATGCTTATCGTATTTTCTGGCCTTGTGGCTGCGCTTCGACTGCATTTACTCTCAGATACCACCGGAGTATCTGGCTCCCTATCGGGGTTTCATTTACTGGTACGCTTTTTTATGCATACTGATTTTCTGGCGTCTGCGTCTCTATAACAGCATGTGGCGTTTTGCCAGCTACCGCGAGCTAGGTCTCTGCTGTCTGGCCACCATGATCACTGTGCCCCTGCACTATGTGCTTATCAACTTTTTTTATCGGCGCATGCCTATCTCCTACCATGTTTTTGGCGGCATAATACAACTGGTTTTCATTCTTTGCAGCCGTTTTTTCTACCGTTTTGCCTTTTTAATGCAGGCAAGGCTGCAACATGGCAAGGGCGCTGGCAAAAGCTGCTCCAGAGGCATGCTTATAGGCGCCGGCTCAGCCGGGCAGCTGGTGCTGCGCGATTTTATCACCTCGCAACACAGCACCGTGAAGATATGCTGCATCATTGACGATGACAGCAACAAATGGAAGCGCAGCCTGGAAGGCGTGCCCATAGTGGGAGGCAGAAACAGCATACTGGCAAATGTGAAAAAGTACCGTATAGACCAGATATTCCTGGCCATCCCCACTGTTAGTGCCCAGGCCAAGCGCGATATAATTCAGCTCTGTCAGCAAAGCAACTGCGAGCTAATGACCCTGCCGGGGCTTTATCAACTGGCCAACAAGGAGGTCAGCGTCAGCCAAATGAAGCCAGTGGCGGTGGAAGACCTGCTGGGACGCGAAGAAGTGGAGGTGAATCTGGATGAAATCGCCGACAGCATCAGCGGCCGTAAAATCCTGGTGACCGGCGGAGGCGGCTCCATAGGCTCCGAACTCTGCCGGCAACTCGCCGGCTATAAGCCGGCTCAGCTTATTATCCTGGATATTTACGAAAACAACGCCTATGACATAGAGCAGGAATTAAAGCAGGATTATCCGGACTTGAACCTGCTGGTGCTAATTGGCTCGGTGCAGGACTCCAGGCGCATCAACTCAATATTTGAGCAGCATAGGCCCGCAGTCGTCTTCCATGCCGCCGCTCACAAGCATGTGCCGCTAATGGAAAACAGTCCTTGCGAAGCCATCAAAAACAATGTTATAGGCACCTACAAAACCGCCCGGGCCGCTCTCTTGCACGGCTGTGAGCGCTTTGTCTTTATCAGCACTGACAAAGCGGTCAACCCCACCAATATCATGGGAGCCTCTAAACGTCTTTGTGAAATGGTCATACAGACCATGGACAAAGTCAGACGCAGCGGCAAATGGCTGAATCTGCCACCTTTGCATTCACATAAAATTGATGTGCTCGACAATATGCGGCTGGCCAGCAGCATAGAGACCCCCAGCACCGAATTTGTCGCGGTGCGCTTCGGCAATGTCTTAGGCTCCAATGGTTCGGTTATCCCGCTGTTCAAGAAGCAAATTGAAAACGGCGGGCCGGTGACTGTGACGCATCCGGAAATCATACGCTACTTTATGACCATACCGGAGGCGGTCTCGCTGGTCTTGCAGGCGGCCTGCTACGCCGAGGGTGGCGAAATCTTCGTGCTCGATATGGGTGCCCCCATGAAAATCGCCGACCTGGCCCGCAATCTGATCCGTCTGAGCGGCTACAAGCCGGATATTGACATCAAAATCGAGTATATCGGCCTGCGCCCAGGGGAAAAGCTCTATGAAGAGAAGCTTATGGCCGAGGAGGGTCTTCAGACCACCGACAACAAGCTGATCCATATAGGCAAGCCGCTGGAGCTGGACAGCGACATGTTCCTGCACGAACTGGAGCATCTTGCCGAGATTTGTTTTAATAACGATGGCGATGTCTGCAATACGGTGAAAAAAATAGTCTGCACCTATATGAATTCTGTCTGCGATAAAGACAATCCGGTTTACCAGGAGCAGCTAAAACAGTGTCTTCACCACTAGAGGAAAAGAATAAATTTGTCGAAGTCATTTATGCAAAGGCGTTTTTTACTGGTAATTGCGCATCCCGACGATGAGGCTCTGGGCTGTGGCGGCACGGTATACAAGATAAGCCAGGCCGGCGGCCAAGTCGAAATGTGCATACTGTCGGCTGAAGCCCAGGCCCGGCAATTCCGTCCGGAGGACGCCGAACTGCAGGCCGACCTGCAGGCCAGCAGCCGCATGCTGGGAATTTCCAAGACCTACGAGGGCAGCTTCCCCAACATAGAGCTAAACAATGTCAGCCATCTGCAGCTAGTGCAGTTTATCGAGAAGGCCATTGTCGCCAGCCGTCCCCAGGTCATTATCACCCATCACCCCAGTGACAGCAACAACGATCACCTGCATTGCGCGCTGGCCTGCCAGGCCGCCATGCGTCTTTTTCAAAGAAAACCGGAAGTGCCACCCTGCCAGGAACTCTGGTTTATGGAGGTGCCCTCGGCCACCGACTGGTCGCTCAATGCCGCCACCAATAGATTCCAGCCCAATCTCTTTGTCGAGATCGAAAATGTCGGTCTCGAAAAAAAGCTGGCTGCTCTGGCCGGCTATCGCGGCGTCATGCGGGACTACCCGCACCCGCGCAGCCAGGAAACCATACGCGGCCTGGCCGCATATCGAGGCAGCCAGGCCGGATGCAAATTCGCCGAAGCCTACGAATGCGTATTCAGACGTATCGTGTAATATCGAATCTAACCGCCTAACAAAACAAATATGCCGCCCAACGGGTGCCACAAAACCCAAAACAAACAAAACGCACCACACACCACAATGATGTGTCATTGTGTCGCCCCTACGGGGCTATGGTTGGTGGTGGATTCCTACCCCAGGGTTGCGCTCGGCCTGGGCATCTTCCAAGGTCGCGCTAAACCTGACGGCCACCCAGGGTCGCGCTCGGCTCCTACGGAGCCTCGCTTACCCTGGGCTGTAACGTCTGGCCCCTGCCGGGGCCAGGGGACAAACACCCCGGCAAGATATCATATCCGCTCCGTCCAACGTAATTCCACAACCCACAACCGAAAACCCAATCCCGGAAAAGCCCCGTCAGGGGCGACACGTTACAGCCCCGGGCAAACGAGCCCTTTAGGGCGAGTGCAGCCCGGGGTTAGGCCGCAAGGCCGAACGAAACCCGGGGTTAGGCACACCCCCAAATCCGGCGCCCCAGCGGGGCGCCACAAAAAAGCCCCGTCAGGG
>JAAZIY010000320.1 GCA_012800625.1 Lentisphaerota bacterium | reverse complement strand
CTCCTTGTCTTTGAAACGCACGTTCAGTCTTCTGGACTGGAATTCGGTGAGGTTGGTGTTGGAGGTCACCTCGCGGTAGCCGCCGTAACCCGGGTACCAGGCCTCGATGTCATACTTTTTGTAGCCCGGTGCGCCCATGTCGCCGACGCAGACATTGACTATGCGGTAGGGTATGCCCAGCTGCTGCAGGAGCGACTCCTCGCATTCCAGGCAGAACTGGTGATATTTCTCGGATTCCTCCGGCAGGCAGAAGACGATCAGCTCGACCTTGTGGAACTGATGCACTCTGAAGATGCCCCTGGTTTCCTTGCCGTAGCTGCCTGCCTCGGTTCTAAAGCAGGGGGTATAGGCGGTGTAGCAGTAGGGCAATTGCTCGGCTTCGAGCAGTTCGTCGGCATGATAGCCCACCAGGGTCTGCTCCGAGGTGCCGATCAGAGCCAGGTCTTCGTTGGCCACCGAGTAGGTCTGGTCGGCAAAGAAGGGCAGATAACCGGTGCCGTAGAGGGTCTGTTGCTTGGCCATACAGGGCGAGAGGAAAAGGGTGAAGCCGCGTTTGACCAGCTCCTGCTGTCCCCAGAAGAACATGGCCTGCGTGAGCTGTGCGCCGGCGCCGCGCCAGTAATAGAAGCCGGACTGAGCCACCTTGGCGCCGCGAGCCAGGTCGATGACGCCGAGTTTTTCGCCCAGGGCATGATGGTCCAGGGGCGTGAAGCTGAACTCCGGCTTTTTGCCTTTTTGGCAGAGTTCGGCGTTGTCCTGGTCGCCGGCGCCGTCAGGCACATCTGGGGCCAGGAAATTAGGCAGCCAGTCCATTTTGGCCTCGATGGCGGCTTTCAGCTCGGCAAGGCGTTTTTCCTTGTCGCCGAGGCTGACTTTGAGCAGTTTGACGGTTTCGCGGGCCTCGGGTTTGTTTTTGCATTCTTTGCTCAGGCGGTTGCGTTCGGCGCGCAGTTCCTCCACTTCGCGGTTAAGCTCGAGGTACTGCTGGTCTTCGGCAACAAGCTGGTCTATGTCAACATCGCAGCCGCGCCTGATGGCATTGGCCTTGACTAGCTCGGGGTTGTCACGCAGAATTTTAATGTCGATCATGCTGGTCTCTTCTCTCAGGTTGTAAGTTTTTTAGGGGGTTGGGTCACAGTGATGTTTTTCGGGGCTGAATCTGGCCATGATGACCCGCCAGCGCAGGGAGCTTTGCTGGCGGTTTTGTAGCCAGGTAAGCAGGTTTTCGCGGCGCTCCAGCTCCGCCAGCGCCAGGATTTCGCGGTCAGTGCAGCGGAAAAGCAGGGCCTGGACGGAGTCTGCCGGAAAATAGGCGGTCAGGTTTTTGCCTGCCTGCCTTAGGCGGCGCATATCGCCAAGATGGCGGCGCAGCAGCCAGGCGCAGAAAAGCGTGAGCGGCAGCCAGGCCGGCCAGGCAGGCAGGGCGGGCAGGAAAAGGGCACGTCCGAGCTGGGCGGCAAAGAGCAGCACGGCCAAGCCGATGAAGGCAAAGGAGTCCGCCGGTCGACGAAATATGCCGCCGAAGAATCTTCTGAAGGCGGTGGTAGCGGTCTGATATGCCAGTATCTCTTCGTAGACCTGCGATTTGAGTGCTACTCTGCTGACATGGCAAAGCTCGTGTGCGAGCAGCTCGTCACGCTGATAGAAGAGCCAGCCGGGCTTGTCTTTAAAGCTGCGTCTGATGATGAACAGCACAAAGAAGTCTGGAAAGAAGTAGTAGGCGCAGCCGCCGAAGAACAGACCGCCGGCGGGGTCGACAAAGAAACCGGAGGTCCAGTCTATATTGAAGCGGAAGAGGCGCTCGGTGATTTGGGCGGGCTGCTCGAAAAGCTCTGGGGGGATCTGGTCTTGCTGGCGTACGCTGAGGTCTTCTATCTCGGCCTGGCCCTGTTCTTGCAGAGTCAGATTGAATTTGCGCTGATTTTCCTGTAGTGCCCTGATGCGTTCGGCCAGGGTCTGGGCGTCTTCGTCGTCGCCGCAGAAGACGCCTCTGGCGTCGAGTTCGCAGAGCGCCTGCAAGTCTCCCTGGGAGAGTCGTTGTACTAAGTCTTCGCTGAACATGGGGAGGGCTTCATTTTCGCTGCGGGTCGGTATGAGTGTGAGGGGCAAGACTCTCGTGTGTCCTCTCCCGTTTTATGCATGGGTGATTTCCTGCATGATGCACTGGCGCTGTTTGAAGCGGCAGAGCTGGGTGTATCCGGCTTGCAGAGCCAGGGCGCGGGCCTCTGAAAAGCGGTGCTGCACGTGAGCGGGCTGGTGGGCGTCGGCGTTGATAAGCAGCGGGATTCCCAGCCTGCGGCTGCGTTTGAGCAGCGTCAGGTCCGGATAGGGGCTGCGGCAGTCTTTTTCCCAGCCGGCGGTATTAAGCTCGATGGGCAGCTGGTTATGACTCAGAGACTGCAAGGTATGCTCGATTTCGTCGTTCAGGGCCTCGCTATACATAAAGTTGAATTTTTTCGGCAGGTCCAGGTGCGCGAGGAAATCGTATGCCTGGCTGGCGGCGATGTCTCTGATTTTAGCCAAGTATCGGCTCCAGACCGCATCGATCTGCTCTTGGCTCAGTCCCTGCCAGTCTTCGGCACGGTGGTCTATGGGGAAATCTCCGGCAAAGTGCACGGCGGCGATAATATAGTCAAAGGGATAGTCCTGTAATTGGCTAATGTTTTCTTGCCAGTTACTGCTAAAGTGGTCTACCTCGAGACCCAGGCGTATGGTGAAGTTTTCGTCGTCAAGCTCTTTTTTCCATTTCAGGCATTCCTCGACATATTCGTCCAGCCGTTCCCAGGGCATTCCCCAGGAGGCGTATTCACAGTTGGGGTTATCGGGTTTTATCCAGTGGTCGCTCAGGCCGAATTCGTGCAGGCCGGCGGCTTTGGCAGCCAGGTACATCTGCTCCGCGCTGGTCTGGCCATCGCTGTAGTCGCTGTGATTGTGGTATGAAGTAATAAGCATAAAAGACAAAATTCTCTTGGGAAACGAGTTTTTTGGCAGAAAATCCAATTTTAGACAAAGGCGACTTAGTGTGTCTTGGTGTGACTTCGTGTGTCTTAGTGTCCAAAAACTACAATTTTCCTGCTGTTTTATTTTTCGTCATAGAGGTTTTCGACATTGACCTGGCAGCCTGGGAAGAGGCGGTCTAGTTCCTTTTGCAGCTCTGCGCTGCTGGCGAATTCCTCCTGCATTTTGCGGAAGTCCTGCATGGGTAGATGCAGCGAGGCCTCGGGTTTGCCGCTTTCGCGCCCGAAGACGAAAAACTGCATCTTGTCTCTGTCGCTGTTGCTGAAATCGAAAAGCAACCTATGTTGCTGCGGCAGCAGGCGCTGTCCGCCGGTATTCTGGAAGAGCTGGAACTTGGCGTATTCGATGAGTCTATCGTCTATGCCGCGTTGTTGCAGGAATATCTTTTCGATCAGGTCTTCGCGGTTAAAAACCAGTCTGACGATTGGTCTGGGCAGGTTTTCCTGCCAGGCGATTTCGCTGGCCAGGCTGTCCAGCTCCTGCTCGAGTTCCGCTATGCTTTCCAAGTCGCTGTCCTCCTCGCTTTGCATAAGAAAGAAGCCGGCCTCCGGGTCTTTATAGATGAGCTGTCCGGTTTCCACCCTGAAGCTCTGCTTGCAGTTTGGGCAGTTTGGACAGTTGAGGCTGGAGTCGAGCAGCGCGCGCAGCGCGGCGCTGTCCGGCTGAAAAGAGCGCACCAGGACAGTATCAAATCGCTGCCCGCAGTGTGGACAGCGGACATTTTTCCGGTATGATTCATCCGGCATACGGGTTTCCTTACTCATGCTTGCTTTGTGGAATTGGCTAAACTGGGCCTTGGCGTCGCTTCGTGCCTAAAGTCTTGCAGTGTGTCTTTTTCAAACTTGGCCTTAGCCCAGCAGGAGCTTTACTGCGGCGATGAGTGTCAGCCCGAAGACCAGTTTGCTGAAATGTTTCTCTTTCATTCTGGCACTGATGAAGACCGCCAGCAGCGCTCCAGCCAGAAGTATGGGCAGCAGCTTCAGGTTGAAATACAGGCTGTGCCAGTTGATCGAGCCTAGGCCTACCATGAAGGGCAGCTTGCTGCAGTTCAAGATGCAGAAATACCAGGCACTGGTGCCGATGAAGCGCTCCTTGGGGAGGCGCATCGACAGCAGATAGATAAGTATAATGGGGCCAGCCGCGTTGGCTACCTGGGTGGTGATGCCGGCAAGCAGGCCGAAAAAAACCGCTAGAGCCCAGTTGACGGCATGCGGCAAGCGCTCCCAGTCGCATTTCAACAGGGAATCTTTGGCTAAATTGAGCAAAAGCAGAGCCAGGATCAGTAGGCCAATGCTAAGCTTGATGATGTGGTTGGCGCGCTCAAAGTCGCCGGCGAGCAAATGCCGCATCAGAAAAAAGCCCAGTACTATGCCGCAGAAGGCAGTGGGCAAGAGCCGCAGAAGCGTGGGCCAGTGGGCATGGCGGTTAAAATGAAAGACGCCGATGAAATCCCCGGCCACCAGTAGCGGCAACAAGATGCCGCTGGACCAAGTGGGCGGGAAAAGCATCGCCATGAGAGGAACCGCAACAGAACCTAAGCCCGGCAGACCGGCCTTGGACATGCCTACGACCAGGGCGCAAATGCAGGCCAAAAGCCAACCTGAGGGGCTTAGGGTGAAAAGCTCTTCAGTCATACACTGCGGGTCAGTCAAACAGGCGGATCAGGGCATCGGCCTGCTGCATGCCGACCAGGGTCTTGATGGCCTTGCCATCCTTGAAGAGTACCAGGGTGGGTATGGAGCTTACGCCGAACTTGCGCGCCAGCTCGCCTTCCTCGTCAACATTTACCTTGCCTACCTTGATGCTCTTGGCGGCAAAGTCGGCCTCGGCCTGCTCCAGTATCTGACCCTGCATGCGGCAGGGGCCGCACCAGGAGGCCCAGAAGTCAATGATGACATTGCCCTGGGCGGTGAAGGACGCGAAGTCCTTTTCGCTTACGTTGCTTATGGCGTTGGACATGGATATACTCCTTTTTTCTGCTGCTATATAAATGCCGGTACCCTGCGGAATTGTGCCGCAGGGCTAGCCGGCAGAAAAAACGTGGTTGTGGTTTGCTGTTTCAGGCCAGCTGCAGGTATCTTTCTGCGTCAATGGCGGCTCGGCAGCCCATGCCGGCAGCGGTTACGGCTTGGCGGTAGGTGGAGTCGGCGCAGTCACCGGCGGCGAAGACCCCGGGGATTGTAGTTTTGCTGCTGCCGCCATCGGGCAGGACTATGTAACCGTTTTCCAGCGGCAGCTGGCCTTGCAGGCTCTCGGTGTTGGGCAGGTGGCCGACAGCGATAAAGACGGCGGCGCAATCGAGGCGGCTGGTCTGCCCGCTTTTAACATTGCGCAAAGTGGCGGCAGTGACCTTGTCCTGGGCCGGATCATGCACTTCGGCAAGCACGCTGTCCCAGTGTACCTTGATCTTGTCGTTGGCAAGCACGCGATCGGACATGATTTTCGATCCTCGGAACTGGTCGCGCCGGTGCACAAGGTGCACTTCGGAGGCAAAGTGGCAGAGGAAGAGAGCCTCTTCCAGAGCCGAGTCGCCGCCGCCTATGACCATGACGGGCACCTGCTTGAAAAATGCGCCGTCGCAGGTGGCGCAATAGGAGACCCCCTTGTTTTTAAGCTCCTCTTCGCCGGGCGCGCCCAGGCTGCGCGGACGCGCGCCCATGGCCAGCACCAGCGCACGTGCGCCGATTTTG
Source organism: Lentisphaerota bacterium (assembly GCA_012800625.1). GTDB lineage: Bacteria > Verrucomicrobiota > Lentisphaeria > Oligosphaerales > Oligosphaeraceae > JAAZIY01. The sequence continues at coordinate 5,295 of JAAZIY010000320.1, read as the reverse complement.
CTGCCGTCGGCAAGCACGAGGGTTTTTTCTTTTGCAGGGCTAAGCTCAAAGCTTTTCACCTCTCCAAACTGCAGGCGTGCGCCGAATTTCTCGGCTTGCTGGCGCATATTCTCCATCAGGTCAAAACCCTGTATGCCCTCGGGGAAGGCGGGAAAATTTTCCACCTCAGTGGTTTGCGTGAGCAGTCCGCCGGGCAGGTTTCCAGCTATGATCAAGGGCTTCAGCTCGGCTCTGGCCAGGTATATGGCAGCGGTGTAACCGGCCGGGCCGGAACCGACAATCACGACATTTTCCATGTGCTTCTCCTTCAAGACGAAATTAAAACCATATTAATATAAGGCGTTTTCTTGATTTTAATAACTTTAGCGCTACTTTTATTCCAGAGCCTGATGCCGGCGAAGGACAAAACCGGGTTTTGGGACACTAAGACACACTAAGACACACTAAGTCACACTAAGTTTTTCGTTTTGCCTTCGGCTTGGGCTGCATTCCCTGTCGTCTTATGTCTTGTCCTTTCTGGCCATCGCCCCCCCCTCGCCCCACGCTACTTGCCTTTCGCAGGCATTTCCTACCCGTTTTCCACTTTCTTTTTGTGGCAGTCTAATAGCAGTGGGCGGGTGGTTTTCGACGAGAAGTTGCGCCTACGGCGCTAAGGGACCGCTTGCTACTGAAACTCCTTGCTAGTCCAGCATTGTAACTGCCCAGCAAGACCTTGGCCAGTCAAGGCTGGATATAGGCTTGATTAAAGGGTTTTGGGATACTAAGTCACACTAAGTCACACTAAGTCACACTAAGTCACACCAAGTCACACTAAGTCACGCTAAGTTTTGTTGATTGGGGATCATGAAAAGAATTTCTTTGCTTGCTGATTTGCCGCAGCCTTTTGAGGGCGAGCCGGGTTTTGTGGCCGGTTTGCGTTCGGCTTCCGAATATCACTTCAAGGCGGGTCGCGGCTGCGATCCGGGTTTGAACCGGGACTGCCTGGCCTCGGGCTATGACTTGCAGGCCGGGCTGCCGGCGGACTGGGTGCATCTGGAGACGGCGCTGGCCTCGCTGGAAGGCCTGCTCGAGGCCAAGGGCGCTGCGCCCCGTGCCGGCGGTTGGCTTATCAGTCTCGGGCAGGCACCCGAATTGCAGAGCGAGGAGTTCGATCTGCACATAGACGCCGCCGGCGCCAGGCTGCTGGCCGCCGACCAGGAGGGCATGCGCAGAGCCATATACTTGCTCGAAGAGCAGCTGCGCGCCGCCGATGGCGCCGCCGCCATGCCGGGGCACTGGCGGCGCCGTCCCTGCGTCAGGCAGCGCATCTCGCGCTGCTTCTTCGGACCTACCTATCGCGAGCCGTTTTTTATCGACGAGTTGAGCAATGACATAGACTATTATCCGGAGGCATACCTGGACAAGCTGGCGCACGAGGGAGTCAACGGGCTTTGGCTTACCATGTACTTCCACGATCTGCCCTCCAGCATATTTCCGGGGCGCGGAGCCGGCGCGGAAAAGCGCTTTGCCAAGCTGCGCCAGACGGTTAGGCGCTGTGCTCGATACGGCATACGTATCTATGTCTTTTTCAGCGAGCCTAAGCTTTTCGCCTCAGCCAGTTATGCCGTGCCGCTGGAAGAGGCCGCAGGGCATGCGGAGCTGGTCGGCGGCTCGCATGGGGACTGGAGCTTTTTTTGCACATCCAGCCAGACCGGGCAAAAGTATCTGCGCGAGTCGGTCGAGCAGCTTTTCGACGCGGTGCCCGAGCTGGGCGGCATGATCAATATCATGTACGGCGAGGACAATGGCTCCTGCGTGGCGCATATGCTTAGTGATCCGCCAATTTGTGACTGCCAGCTCTGCGCCCGGCGCGAGCCAGGCGAGATTTTCGCCCAGAGCGCTGAGCTTATGTGCGCGGCGATGAAGAAGCACAGCCCGCAGGCCGAGTTTATCGGCTGGTTCTATGCTCCGGGACAGCGTGACGGCAGCGCGCGTTCGCGCCAGCTGGCCGAGGTGGCGGCGCACTGGCCGCAGGACTGCGCGCTGATGTTCAACTTCGAGTCCGGCGGGTATGTGGAACAACTCGGCAAGCGCCGTGTGGTTTTTGATTATTCGCTGGCCTACCTGGGTCCCAGTGAGCTATTCCGGCAGGTGGCTGGGCAATGCGACAAAGCCGCCGCCAAGCTGCAAGTGGGCTGCTCGCACGAGAATGCATCCATACCCTTTATGCCGGTGCCTAGTAATCTCTACGAGAAATACAAGCTGCTGCATGAGTTCAAGGTGGATGCCGTCATGCAATGCTGGTACTTCGGCAACTATCCCGGTTTGATGAACCGTGCCGCCGGACTGCTCTCCTTCGAGCCTTTTCCGGTTGCCGAGGATGACTTCCTGCTCGAGCTGGCGCGTCCTGACTGGGGGCGTTTTGCCCCGGAAGCGGCTCTGGCCTGGCGGGATTTCGCCGCCGGCTACCGGCATTTTCCGGCAAATTTGGCCTTCGAATGGTATGGTCCCCTGCATCACTGCATCGTCTGGCCCTGGCATCTGTTTCCGGTGGACCAGCCCATCTCGCCCAGCTGGGTGGTGAAGAACTTTCCTGAGACTAGCGGCGACCGCATCGGCGAATGCCTGGCATACCATCATGACCTGAACGAAGGCCTGCAGCTCTGTCAGAAGATGAGCCGGCTCTGGCAGCGAGGCTGTGAACGGCTGGCCGCCCTGCGTTCTGAATTCGAGAATGCACCCGAGCGCCTGGCAGACATAGACCTGGCAGAGGCCATAGGGCTGCAGATGAAAAGCGCCGCCAACCTGCTGCAGTTCTATGCCTGGCGCGAAGAAATGCTGCATGAAAAAGTGGATAGACTGGAACAAATGCGCCGGCTAGTAATGCAGGAAATGGAAAACACCAGGGAGATGCGCCAGCTCTGCCTGCGAGACCCCAGGCTGGGATACCATTCCGAGGCGGAGGCATACTTGTTTTTTCCGGAAAAACTCGCCCTGCGCCTGGAATTGCTGCAGGCTCTGCTTGAACAGGATTTCCCGCGCTTCGACCTGGAGGCGCCCTGGGTGGACGCCTATAACGGACTGAAGCCGCAGGGCAAGCTGGCCTGGGCCGCTACAAACCTGGAAAAGGCCGAGAAACAGGAGATAGCCGCAGTGCCCGGAGCCGCCTGGAAGGCGGCCCTCATCGGCGAAGAGCTGCATATAGCCTGTCAGGGATTGCAAGGAAAACAATTCTGCATCGAACTGGAGCCTTGCCGGCTCTGGCCGCCGCTGCGCATTGACTTTGATGCCGAAGGCAGGCCTGGCTGCTATGAGGGCGGCTTCCGAAACGTGCCGGAGCTGCGCTATGAACAAAGCGCGCAAGGCATGCTGAGCATCATCCCGCTGAGCTTGTTCGAGGGCTTTCGCAAACCAGGCTTCCCAATGCGCTTTAATCTGCGAGGCTCTGGCTTCGCCTGGGTGGAAGGAGAGGACTTCCCGCATAGGCTAATGCACCGAGACTATAACCCAGTGAAGGCCGGCTGGCTAATTCTGGGGGAGGACACTAAGACACACTAGGGGTCGCCGATTTGGTTTCTGATGAGTGAACATTAAAAGAGGATTGCTAGTGATTTTCGGTTATATTTTTGATTTGGACGGTACTTTAATTGATTCTGAGGGCGTCTGGGCCCGCTGCATTTACATGGCTCTGGCAGCTGCCGGCGCCGAGCTGAGCCACTCGGATATTTTGGCGCTGGACTTTGGCCGCAGCTGTGAGGAGCTTTTCCAGCATATACAGGCGCGCTGGCCAGGATACTACCAGGAGCGGCAGGACATGGAGGCCTGGATGGCGCCGCGCTTCGCAGAGTTTACCCAAGGCCAGGACCTCTGCATACCTGGCTCGAAAAAACTGCTGTGGCGGCTGCTCAAGCAGAACTTGCCGGTGACCATAGTGTCAGGCTCGACGCGCAAACAAATACAGCAGGGCATAGAAAGACTGGGCGCAGAGGAGCATATACGCGACTATGTCTCATGTGAAGACGTGAAGGCAGGCAAGCCCGACCCGGAAGGATTCCTGAAAGGCGCAGAGCTGCTGGGGCTGAAACCGGAAAAATGCCTGGTCTTCGAGGATAAATTCGCCGGCTTGAGCGCCGCCAAGGCCGCCGGCATGCGCTGCGTGCTGCTGCAAAGACCCGGGCTGCCCAGACAAAACTCCAGGGGAGCCGACCTGGTCCTGGAAGACCTGGCCGACTTTAGGCTGCAAGACCTGTAAAAAGAGGGAGGACACGAAGGGGGGAGGACACGAAGAGACACGAAGGGACACGAAAGCACACTAAGGGCTTAAGCTAAAATCTTCTGCGAGTAATATTGCAGCAGTGTTGAATGATGGCTCCGTGTCACACTTAAATTTTACAACTTGGCATACACTTTTGCAGCAAAAAAATAAAATTATTTCTGATTTCCTGCGGGAAATCTATTATTCAGCCTTTTTGTTGGGCAGGCATACTGATTACTGGTTATAATATCAGCATACACTTTAAAACAGTTGAAGCACTGCGAAAATGTTTATTAAAACCCGGTTGAGCAAGAGCGCCTCCATCGCTAATACGCTGCGTGACGATCTGAGTGCGCTGCGCCTGGCCGCAGACCAGCGCGTGGCCTCGGCCTCAGAGGTGGCCGAGAGATTCGAGGTCTCCGTGCCCACTGCGCATGAGGCCATCAACCTGCTGGTCGACGAGGGGCTGCTGTATCGCGTGCGCGGCAGCGGCACCTTTGTGAAAAACAACAGCGCTCAGAGGCCTCTGCGCATAGGACTGGCCGATTCTTCCATCATGCCGGTGGATTCGAAGGTGCGCAAGATACTGGACTGCCATATAGAAATGGCCTATAAGTTCCTGTTGGAGAAAAACTGCGAGGTGCATATCTTCTCCTACCTCGAGTTCGTCAATACCCCAGTGCAGCGTCTGGCCGAGAAGTACGACGGCTTCCTGGTCTCGATCAACTACATGGACAGCAAGACCCTGGACAAACTCGGACAGAGCGGCAGGCCCTTTGTCTTCTACCGCGGCGACTTTCAAATCAGCGAAAACCATTCGCAAGTCTACTACGATATCTCTCAGGGAGCCAGGGAATGTCTGCAAAGCCTTGCTTTAGACAAGGGTGAGAGGCCGGTGCTCTTCTATTAGGAAAGCCGCAGCGGGCTGTCCAGCATGCAGGTTTGGCGTCAGGCCTTGCTTGAGGCCGGCCTGGCCGAAAAGAACATCAGCCTGGTGAGCATGCTGGCCTCCGAGCGCGAGATCAGCTGCTACCGCCTGGTCAGGGTGCATCACCGTGAGT
>JAAZIY010000319.1 GCA_012800625.1 Lentisphaerota bacterium | reverse complement strand
CGCAGGCGCCAAGTTGTCGGCCATACACTTGTCGCCGCAAAAAGCCAGAGAGCTAATAGGGCAAAAAGCCACACTGGCGGCACAAAAACTGCTGGAGCAGCCGCAGAGCTTTTCCTATCGCGCCATCAGCGCGCCTTACAGGGTGGTGACCAATTACAGAGCACTGGACACTAAACCGGCTCATGCGCTGCTACAAGAACACCCCACGAGCTTTATAGGCGTCATGAACCAGCCACATAAGAAATTCGAAGACTAACTTGCCCCAAAAGCTGGCTTCTGAAAAGCTTAATGTGTCTTGCTGTTCTTCGCTTTATCTGTTTTTTTTGTGTCAAAATCCATTTCATGGCTTATAGTATGCACTGGTGCTTGTTCTCTCTTTGAAGGTTGAGCCTGAGCAAGAGAGGGCAAAGCACGGTAGCAGGGGTGTCTTCCAACCTTTGGCATGCCCGCTTCAACGGGTAGGCCAAGGCGCGGAATGACACCCCTGTGATTTTTTATATATTTGCCCAAGGAACTCGAAGCGAGAAGAGCTTATGTTGTTGGTTTACCGTGATGACTGCAGCTTTGCTGAAAAAATAAAACCGCTGCAAAGCAGAACGGCATTCTCTAGTGACATAGACCAGGCCGTGCGCCAAATACTCGAAGAGGTGCGCCAGCAGGGCGACCGCGCCTTGCTGCGCTTTGCCGAGAAATTCGACCAGGCCAAGTTGACTCCGCAGCAATTTTTGGTCGGCGCCGAGGAATTTGCCGCCGCCGCCGCCCAGGTCGATGAGGAGAGCAAGGCGGCCATTAAGCTGGCGATCGCACAGGTGCAGGACTTTGCTCTGCAGAAAAGGCCGCAAAATTGGTCCTATAGCCCTAGGCCAGGGGTTACCTTAGGCGAGCAGTTTTCCCCTTTGCAGCGGGTTGGTTGCTACATACCCGGGGGCACCGCACCGCTTATTTCTACCGTTATCCACACTGTGGGCATTGCCGCCGCCGCCGGCGTGGAGGAGACCGTAGTGGTCACTCCGCCAGGTAAGGACGGCAGTGTTAATGCCGCCCTGCTTTACGCCTGCGAGCAGGCCGGCGCCAGCCAGGTCTACCGTCTGGGTGGCGTCTACGGCATAGCTGCCTTGGCCTATGGCAGCGAGAGCGTAGCCAAGGTGGAGAAGATAGTCGGCCCGGGCAATGCTTATGTAACCGCAGCCAAACGCCTGGTCTATGGCGAGGTGGCTCTGGACCTGGTGGCCGGCCCCTCCGAGATCATGATCATTGCCGATGCCGGAGCCAATGCAGCCTTCATCGCCGCGGACATGCTTTCGCAGGCCGAGCATGGCTCCGGCCATGAACAGGCCGTGCTGCTAAGTACCAGTGCGGACTTGCTGCCGCAGGTAGAGGCTGAGCTTTACCGGCAAAGCCAGCAGTTAAGTCGTTCGGCCTGTGTGGACCAGGTTCTCCAAAACGGGGTGTTTCTTATTGAGGTCAACGACCTTGACGAGGCCGCCAGTCTGGCCAGCCAGTATGCGCCCGAGCATCTGGAGCTGATGGTGGCCGAGCCAGAGAAGCTGGCTCCTAAAATCAAGGCCGCCGGCGCTATCTTTATGGGACATTGGTGCCCGGAGCCTTTGGGCGATTTCATCGCCGGCCCCAGTCATGTGCTGCCCACCGGCGGCAGCGGCAGGTTCTTCAATGGCCTGAGCATAGAGATGTTCTTTAGACGCAGCAGCCTGCTGCACTATGAAAAAGAGGCTCTGCTCAAGGAAATCCCCGCTATTTTGAAATTCGCTGAAAACGAGGGTCTGGATGCGCATGGCAATAGCGCCGCCATCCGAAAAACCGCCCAATAAGACTGAGTAGCGATAGTCCACTGGTTTTTCGCACTAGGGTCTGAGCCGGCAGCTCCCAAACTGGGTGCTTGGCCCCCCCCGCTTTTTGGCATAATTGACAAGGTTGTTCATGTATTTTAATTTTCAACGTGATTTAGCCGCTTTTTTACAAAGTGAATACGGCGTTCAGGGATTGGACATACCCGCCGAGCTTTGTCCGCCGGAATTCAGCGGCGAGCTTAGCATCTCCTGTTTTGTGCTTGCTCGGCAGCTGAAGCGCAATCCCATGCAGCTGGCCGCGCAGGTCGGTGAGTTTCTCCGTAGCCATGCCGACATACTCTCGCTGGAGGTAGTGAAGGCCTTTGTCAATATCAGCTTGGCTCCAGGCGCTTTGATGCGTGACTGTGTTGCCGATGCGGCGGCATTACAGGCTCGCAGTAGATTGGAGCCTGCCGAGCGTCAGAGGATACTAATCGAGTTTTCCGCTCCCAACACCAATAAGCCGCAGCATCTGGGGCATGTGCGCAACAACTGCATTGGTATGGCCAGCGCCAGTATTTTGGCCCGCGTAGGCCATGATGTGGTACGCGTCAACCTGGTCAACGACCGCGGCATACATATATGCAAGTCAATGCTGGCTTATCAGCGCTTTGGCGACGACTGCAGTCCCGAGACGCTGGGCAAAAAAGGTGACCACCTGGTAGGAGACTTCTATGTGCGTTTTGACCAGGAGCTGCGTAAACAAATCGAAGAGCTGCGCCAAAATGATGAGAGCCTGCGTGAAAAAGACAGCGACGAGCTTTTTTTGCAAACCGAGATAGGCCGTGCCGCGCAGGAAATGCTGCTCAAATGGGAGCAGGGCGATGAAGAGGTGCGAGCGCTCTGGGAAAAGATGAATCAATGGGTTTTTGACGGCTTCGAGCAGACTTATAAACGCATGGGCGTAGAGTTCGAGCACACATATTTGGAGAGTCAGACCTATATGCTGGGCAGGGATATAATTATGGAGGGGCTGCAGCGCGGCGTGTTTTACCAGCGGCAGGACGGCGCGCTGGTCATTGATTTCGACGACCCGCGCCTGGGTAGCAAAGTGGTTTTGCGCAGCGATGGAACCAGCGTATATATTACCCAAGACATAGGCACAACTCTGCTGAAACAGAATGACTATCAGCCTGAACAACAAATTTGGGTGGTTGGCGATGAGCAGAAATACCATTTTCAGGTGCTTTTTGCCATTTTAAAGGCACTGGGCTATGAGTGGGCCGAGCGGCTTACCCATATGTCCTACGGCATGGTTAATCTGCCCAGCGGCAGAATGAAAAGCCGCGAAGGAACTGTGGTGGACGCCGACGAGCTTTTTGACCTGCTCGAGCAACTGGCCGGCGAGGCCACCGCCGAACGCAACCAGCAGCTCGAACCTGATGAGCTGCAACGCCGGGCGCAAAGCATTAGCATGGCCGCACTGAAATTCATGCTGCTAAAGGTGAACCCCAAAACCACGCTGCTTTTTGACCCGCAGGCCTCGATAAAATTCGAAGGCGACACCGGCCCTTACATTCTTTATGCCTATGCCCGCATCGCCTCCATGCTGCGCCGCGCCAAGGAGGAGCTGAAAGAGGAACAGGCAGCCCTGGACTGGAGCCTGCTCGATAGCGCCAGCGAAAAAAGGTTGGCACTGCGCTGCGCCATGTACCCCGCCGCCCTGCACAAGGCCGCCGCTGAACTGGACAGCTCCGTGCTGGCCGCATACCTGCTGGACCTGGCCAAGGACTTCAGCAGCTTCTATAAGCAATGCTCGGTGCTGAACGCGGAAAACCCGACGCTGAGACAAACCAGGCTGGAGCTTAGCGAAAGAGTCAGAGAAATCATCGGCGACGGACTGCGGACACTGACCATTGAACCCTTGGAAAGCATGTGAGAAGCGCTGAACTGACCCCGTCCAAAAAAACAATTGGACACGAAGGCACACGAAGACACACGAAGACACACGAAGGCGCGGCAAAGCCTGCCTTCATGCGAGCCGTTGCCTAAAAAACATCGTTTTTAGTTTCATGTCTAGTATTTCTTTAGAACCCGGTTCTCGTTCCAGCGAGCAGCTTGTGGACAGCTCGCACATTCTGCCCTTGTGGCGTATTATTGCCGCCTTTGTCTCCGGTTTGCTGCTCAGTGCCTGCTTTCCTCCTTTGAGCTGGGATTTTCTGGTTTGGCTGGCATTTATTCCCTTGCTTCTTATTCCTCAGCCGGCCTCCTGGGGCCAGCGTTTTCTGGTTGGTTATATCTGGGGTTATGTGCATTCGGCCAGTTCGCTGCTCTGGCTCAACGAGGTTGGTTTTGGTGCCGGCTGGCTGCTCTCCTTATATTGTGCGCTCTACCCCATGCTCTGGTACTTTCTTTTCAGCTCCGTGGTCTGGTGGCTGCGCCAGAGTCCCTCCCCCGAGTATCCCGGTGCCGGCCTGCTCTACATCCATTCCTTGCCCCGCACGCTGTTTTTGAGTTTTTTTGCCGCTGCCAGCTGGTGTACCCTGGAGTGGCTACGCTCCTGGCTGTTCACCGGCTTTCCCTGGAATCAGCTAGGCATCAGCCAATATCAGCGCATCGCGCTGTTGCAAAGCGCGGCTTACCTAGGGGTCTATGGGCTTTCATTTCTGATTGTGTTCGTGAATATGAGCCTGACTGTAGAGTTTTGCCAGGCACTACGGCGCAAGCTGGCCGGCAAGGGGCGGCGCTTCACCTGGCATCTGCTGCTCTGCGCCATGTTTTTTATACTGCTGGGATACTGGAGCATGAAGGCTAAGCCGGCTTTAGACCCGGACGGCGAGCAGCTGCTGACCCTGGCTATACAGGGCGATATACCGCAGTGCCGGGACTGGAGCGAACAGG
>JAAZIY010000318.1 GCA_012800625.1 Lentisphaerota bacterium | reverse complement strand
GGCGTGGACTCGCATTCCAAATCGAGCAGCACAACCACGAGATCCGCAAGGTTCTGCGCGCGTGCTTGCTGGGCATGAAGCCCGGTGAGTTCGAAGAGCTCATCTCTCAGTTATTAGCGGAGATGGGGTTTGAGATGGTCGAGGTAACCAAACTCAGTGGCGACGGCGGCATCGATGTCCGGGGCACCCTGGTAGTCGGTGACGTGGTTCGTATCAAGATGGCCATCCAAGTCAAGAAATGGAAGCTCAAGAACAACATCCAAGCTCCGGTGGTACAGCAGGTACGTGGTAGCCTTGGAGCGCACGAGCAGGGTCTGATCATCACCACAAGTGACTTCAGTCCAGGAGCCATCAAGGAAGCCGCCCAGCCAGACAAAACCCCCATCGCCCTGATGAACGGGGAACAGCTTGTCATGCTCCTGATGGGACACGGCATCGGAGTCCATCGCTCAACACCGGATTTGTTCGAGCTCGATGAAGATTTTTCGATGGGAGGGGATGGTGAAATGAGCATGCTTGATTGGCAAACGGAGGGCGCGAAATGATCATTGAACAGATAAGCAAAATCAATACTCATCGTATTTTCCGTGGCTTCGTCTGACCTCAGGGTCTACTAGATTTCAAGGAGAAGAATCTGTTCTATGGGTGGAATAGCACCGGCAAATCAACGCTCTTACATTAAAAAGGATGTGAGAAAGCACCAACTACATAATTTCGTTTGTATCCAATAGTTTAAGCGCATTTGTAGCGCCTCTACAAGACGCTGGTTTTTGGGGTATCCTGTTCCTCAGGCACTCCACCCTTCGTGTTCCGCGCCTGAGGTTACTATATTATGGCGCTTCACGCCATGAGGAGGACATGTTTTTCGTGAAAATTGCAGTTTTCATGCGATTTTATCATTTTTCTTTTTTTGGGATGAAAACCGATTGTTTGAAATCTTGAAATTGTAGTTTGTCTGCTTAATCAGCTTCCTTCTTAGTATTTTTTTTATGCCTTTTGTGCTTCAATGGCTTTTTGGATACAAAGACACAAGAAGACACAGCAAAGTATTGTCTTATCCTTCCTGAGCTAGTATTTACTCTTGGAGCACTTCAGCCAGCACAGCGGCCTGGTTATGCTGCTCGTCTTTGGCTGCATAGAGCAGGGTAAGCGGCCCCTGGCTCAGCTTTTCGCGAAGCAGCTGTAAAAGCTCCGTTTTGTCTTGCAGCTCGAGGCGGTATTTTTGCGCAAACCCGCTCCAGCGCTGCGGCACATGGCCGAACCAGTGCCGCAGTTCGTCGCTGGGGGCAATTTCCTTTAGCCAGAGGTCCAGGGCGGCTTTCTCTTTGCTTATGCCTCTGGGCCAGAGACGGTCCACCAATATGCGGCAGCCGTCGTCCGGCTCGGGGGCCTCGTATATCCTTTTGATTTTCAGCATGGTCTTCAGTTCCGCGGCATGCTTTTCTCCATGTCGGTGGCCTTGGGGAAAAGCATATGGTTTTCCAGGGCTATGTGGCGGTGCAGGTCTTTTTCCAGATCGCTAAGCTCTTTGAAAAGCAGACGGTATGTATTGCAGGCGTCAGCCGGCGCCTTGAAACCTTCGGTTTTGGCATGCATGCTGTCCAGGATGGCACCGGCCTCCTCGTGTTCATCGATCATCTGGTCCAGGGGCTGGGACAGGACTGTGAAGCAGGACTCGGGGCGGCGCAGGTTTTGCCGTCTGGCCTGCTGCATGGCCTCGATAAAGGGGAAGAGCACGAGTTCCTCTTTCTGCAGGTGTGCCTCCAGCTCCTGGCGCAGGGTCTTGAACTGCTTGTGCAATCCTTCGAGTTCGGGGTGTGTAGCGCCATGCGCGCGCAGCACCATGTCAAAATGTCGGCTACTCTTCGGCAGGATGTCTTTGGTGAAGGCGTGATGGGTCTCTACGATGTGACGACAGAGCTTGTCCAGCGGCCATGTGCCGTAGTCCGGCGCATGCTCAGCAGTGCCGCTTTGCGGCAGCTCCTGCAGTTGCTTGACTAGCGCCTGCAAATCCAAGTCGTGCTTTTGGCAGGATTCCTGCAGGGTGAAATGTCCATGACAACAGAAGTCAAGGCCGTATTGTTCAAAGACTTCAGCGGCGGCCAGGTTGTCGGCCACGATTTTACCTATGGGGAGTTCGGCGTAATTGCTCATGATAGCACTCCTTTTTTGGGGTTCAGGCAAGTTGAGCTTGAGTCCGCCCTGTTCTTAAGGTGGACTATATTTGACCACCTGTCAAATGAAAAGTGCCCGTTAGCAGAAATTTAGTCGTTTGTCGTTTAGTGTGTCTTAGTGTGGCTTCGTGTCCTTTCGTGTCCTCCCCCCTTCGTGTGCCTTAGTGGCTCAAAGACTTTTTGGACGGGGGCTACTCATGCGTCCGTCTTGCACAAGAACTGCTCGAGGAACTGATATCCTTTTTCCAGGGCCTTCATGGGCGGGCGGTGTCCGCTGGCGTGATTACAGATTACGCGTCGCTCCGGATATTTTTCGTAGCCAGGCGCTTTTTGCATAAGCTGCCAACTTTCCTCATTGTCATATTCGCCGGCGATCAGGAAGAAGGGCTTTGGCGCGGCGAGACCAAGCAGCTGGCTGTGGTCCATGCCCCGGGCTTTTAGCTCAGCCAGTTTGCCGCCCCAGTACCAGGCTTCGTGCCAATTGCTTTGAGGCCAGCAGAAACCGAAATCGCTGGCCAGCGTGGCCTTGATGCGCTCGTCCAAACAAGCAGTGTAGAAGGCCATTTTGCCTCCCAGGGAATGTCCGCATATGCCTATGCGCCCGGCGTCGATCCTGGGGTCGCTGCTCAAGGCGTCGATCAGCAGCCTGGTGTCGGCTACCAGCTTGCCCATACCGCTCCAGTTCGGATTGTCGGCAAGCAGGGCTGCGGCCATGTCGCCCCAGCGCTGAAAGTCGTCTCGGCTGCGGCTGCTGGGCTTATAGGTCAGGTGATATGCCTCTGCTGAGATGCACGCGAAGCCCTTTCGGCAAAGGTGCAGCATCATCTCAATGCCGGCGTATCTGGGAAGAGGCTGGCCGCTGTTCAGCTCAAAGCCCAGCATAGCCTCAGGGAAATAAAAGGGCACTACGACTGCCGGGACCGGCTCTGGGCACTGCGTAGGCAGCAGCAGCAACACGCGCTGACTGCTGGAAGGCCCGTTGGCCTGCTCATAGAACTCGGCAAGATAGCCCTCGCCCTTGTAGCTTTGTTGAAAGTCAAAGGCTGGCTTGAAGGCATAGCTTGGCGCAGGCTGTCCCAGCGCCTGCAGCCAGTCGTCTGCTAGTCTGCTCATAATGGCTTGCTCCTAAAATGATCTTTATGTGCTGAAGGCTGCGTGTCTGCACGCAAAACCCCTACCGTATTCCAATGTGTGAAAAATTATCGCGCTACTTTTCAGCGCTCTTGTATTTCTCCCCCGCATAGATCGAGCATCTCGTTTTCCAGCTCGCAATCGTAGACGCTTTTGATGTTTTCAGGCTTCAAAACCTGCCGGGGACTTCCAGAAAACAGCAGTCTTCCCTCTTTGAAAAAGAGGATTTGGTCAAGGAAGCGCGGCGCCAGGAACAGGTCTTGGGAAACCATAATGACACATTTTCCCTCTTGCGAGGCTTTTTGTCGCATGGTTTTGTAGAAATCAAGCTGGTGTTTCAGGTCCAGGGAGCTGGTTGGCTCGTCCAGCAGCATCAAAGGGCAGTCTTGCGCCAGCATTCTGGCCAGCATAACGCGTTGTTTTTCGCCGCCGCTAAGCAGGTTGTAGCCGCGCTGCTGCAAATGTGTGAGGTCTAATGCCGCCAAGGCCGTTTCAACCGCCTCTGGGGCGTCTTTCTCTTGACGCCAGGCATAGCGGCCCAGCTCGACGATTTCGCGCACCGACAGCGGGATGCGCGAGGGCAGCTCCTGCTCCATCAAGGCGATGCGCCTGGCTCTTTCGGCAAAGGGCAGCTTCGGCTTGCACTGCCCCTGCTGCGGCGTAAGCTCGCGGCTAATGATCTTCAATAGGCTGCTTTTGCCCGAGCCGTTAGCGCCGTATACGCCGTAAAAGCAGGCTGCCTTGAAGCGGTAGCTAAGCTGGCTGAGGGTTTTGCGTTCAGCTCTGGCGTAGCTGAACTCAATATCGAGCAATTCACATTGCATTTTTAGCCCCTTTGCGTATCAACAGCCAGAAAAAGAACGGAGCGCCGCAAAGCGCCGTTAGTATGCCCAGGGGCAGTTCCAGCGGCGCAAACATGGTTCTGGCCAGCAAGTCGGCGGCCAGCAAAAGGAAGGCGCCGCTAACTATGCTGGCGGGCAACAGCTGCCGGAAGCTGGCGCCGCAGAAGATGCGCACAATATGGGGGACCGCCAGGCCAACAAAGCCGATAACCCCGCAACAGCTGACCACCGTGGCGCTTAAAGCTGCGATGCAGAGCAGCAAGACCGGCTTCAAGGCTTTCAGGCGCAGCCCGGAAAGCTCTGCCATGCGATCGCCCAAAAGCAGCAGGTCTAGCTCGCGGGCGTAAAAATAAAGCAGGCTCCAACAGGGCAGGGCGACACAGAGCAAGAGAAGCACCTCGCGCCAGCCTATGCGCCATAGCCCGCCAAGCATCCAGAAGACCAGGGAGACAAGGCGCTCTTCGGCCAAAAACAAGGCCCCCGAGGTCAGGGCGGCGGCCAGGGCGTTGACGGCGATGCCGCTCAGTATTAGCGTGGCGGCGCTCCAGTTCCAGCGCCGGCCTGGCAGGATAAGCAGCAGCAGCGAGAGCAGTCCGAAGGATATGCTCAGGGGAGTCTGCAAGCCCCGCCCCAGCAAAAGTCCGCAGACAGCGCCCAGCGCCGCGGAATTGATGACTCCCAACACATGCGGCGAGGCCAGATCGTTGCGAAACAGGTGCTGACTGGCCGCTCCGGCACCAGCCAGCATGCCGCCGGCCAGAACCGCAGCCAGCAGCCGCGGCAGACGCATTTCCAGAAAAACTACGCGGCAATGCTCGGTCAATGGCTGACCTCGCAATAATAAAAATAACTCGGCGAGACCGCAGTTGCTCGAACCCGCGCCCCAGGAAAGCAAAAAAAGCAATATGCTGGCTGGAATAAGATATTTCATGCTTCAAACAGACATAAAGCGAACAGTGCAGGGCGCGGGAGAAGAGGACTTGCTCTGCCTTAGTGTGTCCTCCCTACCGTTTTTCGGCCTATTCCCCAGCGATTATTTCGACCTTGAAGCGGTCGTCACGTTTTTGCAGGTTCAGCGCTTCCTCGCTGCTCAAGTGCGAGCTGCCCACTTTTTTCACGTATTTTTTACACAACTCCACGGCCTCCAGCATCTCATCCTGGCTGGGGCGTCGCCAATCCTGACCCGGCACCGGGATATATCCCATGACATGCATGGGAATTTCAGGGCTGAGCGCGCTGAGGAATTGCGCCAGTCCCTCCAGCTCGTCCAAGCCAACCAGCTCAGGGATGAAGACCAGATTGGCGGCCAAGTCCATGCCGGCCTTGAAGGCACGGCTGAAGTTGTCATAAATCAGCTTTTTGGGCTGGCCGGTGATCTGCTCGTGCAGTTTTTCACTCCATGCCTTGAAGCCCACATTGGCCCCGTCCAGGTATGGCAGGTCCAGGTTGCTGCCGTTGGTATGCCCCAGCCTGGTGCTGGCCTGCAATTCGTTTTTGGCAAATGCCAATATCTCGCGTATATTGGGGGCGATGCTAGGCTCGCCACCCATGAAATATACCTTGGCGGGCTTCGCACTTAGCAGAGCCTGGCGTATTTCCTCGTCGCTGAGAAAGCGCTGCGGCCTGGGGCTGGAAAAACCCGGCCTGCCGGCGCTGCCGCTGCGCAGCTTGTAGCTGCAATAGGGGCAGGAAAAGGTGCAACCCCAGTTATGCAGCGTTGCAAAATCATATTTCTGGTTCCGAGTAATGCGGAAAAAAGACATGCCTACCTCGCTTCTGCAAGTTTAGAGCGGAAGAACTCAATGGCCGACAGGATGTCGAGACCTTCGCTGACATAACGGCGGTCCACAGCGTAGACCCGCCCATTTTTAGCGGCCGGGCTGCTGGCCAGGCCGGGCCGGCTGAGCAATTCTTTTTTGCTGCCGAAGCCATCCACGTAGAATATTATCTGCGGCGCGAAGGCCAGCACTCTTTCTGCGCTAAGCAGCGCGGTTTTAGCCTCAGGACAGCTTGCGCCGGCCACCCGCAGCAGATCACCGATATAGGACTCTTGCCCTGCCGCCTTCCAATCGCTGTAAAGTTCAAAATAACAAGGGGTCAAAACCTCGACTGCCGCGGCCTGCAAACTATCCAAAGCGTCGCTGAACTGCGCCTGCAACAGTTCAGCTCTCTGCTCTTTACCGGTTAACTTGCCCAATTCCCCCAGTAAACTGGCATAATTGTGCAGCCGGAGCGGCGGCAAGACGCTAACCGCAATGCCGCGGCGCCGGAAGAGACGCTCGAGGTCATCCTGGTAATACCAGATTAAAACCTGGTTGACGCCTAGCTCCACAACCTTTTCAAAGGAAACCGTCCCCCCCCTGGCAATGACGGGAATAGCCTCGTCGGGACAGGCAATGCGCCCATATTGGTCTATGGCGACCGGGGGATGGCCTAAAGCCAGCAAAATATGACTGGCAGCCGTGGAGAAGGAGAGGATGCGCAAAGGCTCAGACTGCCCCAGGGCACGATGCGAACCTGTCACGGCCAGGCTCAGCAGAACCATAAACGCTAGCTGTTTGACAAGGCGACGCAAAAGCCTCACTCCCCGTTCCACTTGCCGTCAATGTCCCAAAAGCGATACGGAGTCTGGCTAAGTGACATTATACTGCCGTGCCCGTCAACGAAAAGCGCGTTGAATTGCCTTTTTACCTCGTTGTGACGCCAGGAGACATATTTGCTGTAGCCGCTGTCTGGATCAGCAGTGTAGCTGCCGCAGAGCGAGAGCGAGCTGGTGCCGCTAGGGGTCTCCTTCGAGTCGGCCAGCCAGATGCATTCGCTGGGCCGGCGAACTAGCGAAATAGGCAGGCAATACCAAAAACTGTTGTCCAAACTTGCAGATTTATAAGTGTTAACCCCATAGCTGATGTGAACCGAATCAGCCTCGGAAATCGGCCCGCCAGTCGGGTCGGCAGGACAGTTGAAAACCGGGCTGCTCTTCTGATCAATGAACTCCTGCAGCAGGTCAACATAGCGTATTTCAAGCCCAGTGTATTTGACCGTCGGCGTGTGGTTATACTGGTCTATATACATGCCCAAAGCCAAACCAATCTGCTTCTCGTTACCAAGGCACTTGATGCTAATCGCCTTCGAGCGAGCCAAGGATAAAGCGGGAAGCAACATGGCCGACAAAAGAGCAATGATGCCGATCACCAAAAGCAGCTCCAGCAAAGTGAAAAATCGTTTCACCAAGAAGGACTCCGAGCAACGAAAGTAAATCAATAAAGTAATCCCTGTGCGCTAAAATTCAAGTGGCTAAAAAAAACCGGACTGGCAGGTTATTGGACACTAAGACACACTAAGACTCACCAAGTCGTCTTCGTCTAAAATTAAAATTTCTGCCAGAAAATGCGTTTTTCAGAAGAATTTTGCTTTTGAAGGTACCTAATCAAAGTCAACACTACTGACAAAATCAAAATTATCTGATGAATTGTACCGCAGAAAAGAGCTGATTTATCTTTAGTAGAGTTTGTTAGAAAAAATCGTATCTGTTTGCGCCGTAGGCGCATAACCATGCTTAACCCCAGGCTTTAGCCTGGGGTGCAGGCAGCCATCAAAACCGGCGCCTCGTAGAGGCGCTACTATGCCCCCTCTTCTTGGACACTAAGACACACGAAGACACGCCAAGACTCATAAAATAAAAATGCCCTTTTGTGAGCGGACGACTTGACATAATGGAAATGTTCTATTAAAGTTTGTATATGTCTTTTCCTGGTCGGTTTTTTGCCGGCGCATTATGTGTTTCACTTAGTACAGCGAGGTAACTATGAGCAAGCTAGCCATTGATGGTGGTTCCAAGACTTTCGAGGGTTCTTTTCCTGCCTGGCCTTCTTTTGATCTTTCCGTCAAGGACAAAATTTTCGAGATTCTCGAGACCGGTCGGGTCAACTATTGGACCGGCGATGTGGGCAAGGAATTCGAGAAGAACTGGTCTGAGTACATCGGCGTGGCCAACTCCATCAGCGTGGCCAACGGCACGGCCGCCTTGCACGTTGCTCTGACCGCCATGAACATCGGCCCTGGCGACGAGGTTATCTGTCCTTCATACAGCTTCATCGCCTCGAGCTTCTGCATTATGCAGGCGGGGGCGCTGCCGGTCTTTGCCGACGTTGGCGACGATCATGTCATCGATCCGGCTGACATTGAAAGCAAGATCACCGAGCGCACCAAGGCAATCATCGTGGTGCATCTCTACGGTATCGTCGCCGATATGGACCCGATCATGGCGCTGGCCAAGAAGTATAACCTGAAGGTGGTCGAGGACTGCGCGCAGTGCTTCGGCGGCATCTACAAAGGCAAGGTCTGCGGTACCATCGGCGACGCGGGCTGCTTCAGCTTCTGCCAGAGCAAACACTTCACCACCGGCGGCGAAGGCGGCATGGTGATCACCAATGACGATGACCTGGCCTGGGAATGCCGCTCGGTCAGAGATCATGGCTACGATGTCAAAGAACGCCTGAACCTGCTCGAGCTGGAAGGCAAGCTGATGTATATCCACAAGCGTCTGGGCTACAACTTCCGCATGACTGAGATACAGTCTCAAATCGGAGTGAGCGAGCTGGCGCGCTTCGCCGACTGGAACCTGCCAAACCGTATACGCAACGGCCAAATGCTTATCAAGGCCTTGGAAAACCACCCGCTGGTCTACGCCGCCCCGGTGGACAGCGAAGAGCGCCAGAACTCCTTCTGGTGGGCTCCCTTTGTGCTGAACACCGACCTGCTCAGCTGCGACATCAAAACCTTTATCAAAGCCGTCGAGGCCGAAGGCGTGCCGGTGTATAGCGTGCTCTGGCCAGAGATGTACCAGGAGAAGGTCTACAAGGAGCGCAATGGCTTTGGCCTGGCCAAGTATCCTTTCTGCGACCCGAAGGCGCGCAATATTGACTACAGCAATGTGAAGTGCGAAAAGGCCGCCTGGCTGACGCATCGCACCATGTCCTTCTTCACCCACCCGGTCTACGAGGAAAAACACATTCAGGCCTATATCGACGCCTTCAAAAAAGTCGCCGCCGCATACATGAAGTAAGAACAGCACATGACAAAGGAGTCTCTTCATGTCTAAACTTAATTACGCCATTATTGGCTTCGGCGGCATTGCCGAAAACCGCATCGCCAAGGAGGGCTTCGCCCTGGATAAGGCGCGCTTCGACGAGCTGAAAAATGCCCGCCTGATTGCCGCCACCGACCTCAACCCGGCCAGACAAGAAGCCGCCGAGGCACTGGGGCTGAAATGGTATGCCAACATGGACGCAGTGCTGGCCGACCCGCAGGTGCAAGCCGTCTTTGTGGCTACCAACAACCTCACCCATGCGCCAGTGGCGGCTCAGG
>JAAZIY010000317.1 GCA_012800625.1 Lentisphaerota bacterium | reverse complement strand
TATCGTTTTATCGGACGTATCGTTTTATCGGACGTATCGTTTTATCGGACGTATCGTTTTATCGGACGTATCGTTTTATCGGACGTATCGTTTTATCGGACGTATCGTTTTATCGGACGAATCGGTTTTTAAATCCGGGAAACATATTGTACCTTCTTGCAAGCTGATTGTTTGCAATATATATTCAGGTCACGCTCGACGCGGCGGAATTTCAGTCACAACTGTGCCGGGGGTCGATTATGTGCAGAAAATATACTTGCCTAGGTTTTGTCCTGCTGCTGTTTTTCGTTTTTTGCCGACCTCTGCTATATGCCGAGGCTTTGCCCGGCACTACCGGCCTGCTGGAGCTGGCCCCCGAAGAGCAGACCCGCATCCTGGAGGACTTCGCGCTTTGGGAGGCGCCAGCCACTCGAACGGCATTGCCGCAGCGAGTGGTCAATAGCGCCCATTTGCCCGTAGTTGGCAGCCAGGGCACTTTGGGTATCTGCGGTTCCTACGTAGTTTATTATTATCTATACAGTTATTATTATGCCAAGTCGCGCGGCCTGTCCCAGCGGCCAAACACGGAAGATAACCCCGAATATATATTCAGCCCGGCCTGGGGTGTGCTAATTGCCCCGCACGGCCATAATAAAAGCGCTTACAGCGAACTTTATGAGCCTTGGGGCGCTAATTCACTGCAAAGCATAAAATCAATTATCAGACATGGCGCTTTGACCTGGAAAGAAATGCCCTACAGCGACGCTGGCATGGTCGGGGGAGAGATATTCTACCGTCAGTTGCCCAGCGTTGAGCAGATGCGCAGCGCCCTAAGGCATAAAGGCTTAGGCGGCATTCAGCTCAGTGCCATTGACACGCCGGGCGGTCTGCAGGCCCTGAAGGCGTTTTTGCATCAGGGCAATATAGCCGTGGCGACCTGGAACGCCCCGCTCACCCTCAACTTTGACAGCTATCCGGCGCCTGGCGAATCCGTCACGCTGCCCAACGGAGAAACGATAAACAGCGTCAACAACGAAGTTTACGCCTGGCCCTCGACAAATGCTGGCCGGCCCGATGCCCATGCGGTGACCATAGTGGGCTATGATGACACTATCAAGTATAGGAACAAGCTTGGCGAGCAGTGCCAGGGCGCACTGCTTATCGTCAATTCCTGGGGTAGCGGCTGGGGGATCAGCCCCGGCGTGGGGCTGGAAAGTGGTTTTATGTGGCTGGGTTACGAGGCCCTGCTGCAATACAAGAAGCTGGCCTCCCAGGCCTACGCCATAACGGTTCGCGAGCAGGATTACGAGCCGCTGCTGCTGGGCAGGGTCAGCTTGCAGGACTTAAGCGAAGGGCTGAACTGGCAAGCCAGCATCGCTGGTCACCCAGTCAATTGGCCCGGCACCCTTAACTGCAGTGCCAATGGCCAGCCGCTGGACATTGACTTTCCCGTCAATTTATATGTCACAAAAAGCAATACGGCTTTCACCAACATAGTCGATTATATCCAAGATTTTTCAAGCATGGCGCAGAGCAGGTTCCCCAGTCTTATCTTTGAGATGCCGTACATTGCAGAAACGCAGCCCCTGGGCAAGCTCTGCGGTCTGGAGATAATCAGGCGCCTGCCGCAAGAAGACGGCAGCTTCCAGGAATACAGCGCTGCGCTGCCCAATATTGACTTCAGTGTGCAACGCTACAGCTCCTCCTACCCCAGCTTCAGTGCCGAGATCAATATACTGCAGGAGCGCAGCCTGGGGCTGGAGGACATTTATCCGCAAAACGGCAGCGCCGCCTGGGGCGACGCCAATGGCGACGGCTTTCCGGATCTGGCAGTCTCCTCCAGACAAAAAGACAGTGGCGACAACATCGTCTATCTGCATCGTCTGTATTTGAACGATAAACAAGGCGGCCTCCTGCCGCCCATTGAGCTGCCACTGCCTGCCGACAGCGGTGCTGCAGAGCTGCTTTGGCTGGACATAGACAATGACGGCGACCTGGACCTGGTGGCCGGCAGCGACAAGGGCATACATATACTGAAAAACAATGGCCAGGCGCATTTCACGCTGGCCCAAAGCCTGCCTTACTCCTGCGGGCCGGGTATGCTCTGCAGCGCCGACTTCGATCTGGACGGCAGGCCCGACCTGGCGGTGGCCGGCTCTGAGAAGACCCTGGTTTTGTTTCAAACCACAGCCGGAAATTTCAGCGCCTATACGCTAAGTGAGCGATATAATGACATAACCTACAGCCTAGGCAATTTTGCTCCGGCCATTGCCGCCGGAGACATCAACGGAGACTCGTGGCCCGACTTGGTGGCCAGCGGGCGCAAGGGCAGCGAGAAGCGTCTGCTTTGGTACAAAAACAACGGCGACTATACCTTCAGCCCACAACTGCTCCCGCTGCCAGCCGCCCACAACTTCAGCATCGCCATAGCCGACTATGACGGCGACGGCTGCGACGACATACTCTACAGCGGCGGATCCCAGGATGGCGCGCTGGGCAGCAAGCAGCGCTTTTACGGCATAATGCAGGGCAGAGGCGAGGGACAGCCCAAAAACATCGCCATGCCCTCAGGCCTGCCGCCGCTCTGGGGCGGACGCGTGCTCTGGGCCGACCTGGACAATGACGGCAGAGCAGAGGCCATTATAGGCGGAATCGAGAACCAGGGTATCACACTAGGCTGGTCATACGGCTCCACCGAACAATTTCCGGCGAAGCCCCTATACCGGCACTACACCCGGGTTCTGCACTGGGACGAAGGCAGCGGCAGTTTTCTTGACAGCGGCATGCAGCTGCCCTCCACACTGGGTTTTATGGGAGCCTCCATGCTTTGCGCCGTCGATTTTGACAATGACGGCGACCTGGACCTGCTCAGCGGCGGGCTGATCACCAGCAAGGCCGGTTTTGTCGCAGGGCGCGGCCCGGGAGCTGAGCTTTGCAAGATGTTTTTCCTCGAGAACCTGGCCTGCGGTTACTTTGGCCAGCAGCGCCCCAATGCCGCGCCGGCAGCTCCGAGCGCCCTGAGCGCAGAGGCTCTAGGCCAGGGCAAAGTCAGGTTCAACTGGAGCGCGCCTGCAGACGACCTTACCAGTGCCGGCGCGCTGCGCTATCTTCTACAGCTAGGTACAGCAAGCGGCGTTTATAACTTGTGTAGCGGCAATGTCGCCTACGGCAATGCAGCAATGCTGCTTAAGCCGGGCCTGAGCATCCGGAGACTGCCCGCCGGGAAGCTTTACTGGCGCGTCAGAGCCGTGGATACGAGCGGTAAGCTCTCGCCCTGGAGCGGGGAGGCCAGCGTTGACGCCAGCGGTTCGGAGGCAATCCCCAGCCCCGGCGAGCCACTGCCTGAACAAGACCTTCCCCTGATTCAGATCAATGCCAAGGCCTTGGACTCCCAGGGCGCTGAGAGCGGCGGCTATGTGCAATTGGCCGGCAGTTCAATCCAGGCCGGCACCGGCATCGCCTATGTCCTGGCCACAGCTCGGCCCGGTTGGCGCTTTTCGCATTGGGAGGGGCCGGTGGACTCGCCCTTGGCCAGGAAAACCAGTGTGCGGGCTTTTGAAGACAGCGTGGTCACAGCCCGTTTCGTGCCCGACCATGAACTGCTGTACACTGCCGCCACCCATAGCGCCATGCGCGACCGCCAGGGCAATGTCTGGGCCTGGAGCGACAGCTTCCTGTTGCCCGCCGCCACCGGGCCGGAATGGCTGCAGAGCGAGGATGGCATGCCGGCTCTGGCGGCGGCTAGCTCGCCCGAATTGCGTTGGCTCAGCCTCAATGACCAGCAAACCTGGTGCGGCTTTTCGGTCGGATATGACAATGCCGCTCTTGATGATCCGCGCAACTTCCCCTTGGACAGCCTGGTGCAGAGCCATGCTCTGGACTCAAGCAAATGGTGGACATACAACTATGCCGAAACCAGCCTGGCTTTGTGGTGCGGCGGCAGCAATAGCATGGTTGCCTATTTTATGAATCCCAGCGGAGTCCAGTCGGACTATATCAGCTTCAAGGGCGCCCTGATGGCTGTTCACCCATATGACAGGTGGCCGACCTCTGCTACAGTCAACCCCGGCTTTGTCCAGGCCGCCTGCACCGACAGCTATGCCCTGCTTTTGAGTCAGCAGGGAGAGACCTGGGGCATAGGCGCAAATCAATGCGGCCAACTCGGCGACGGCAGTCAAAATCCCATAGACAGCTTTACGCCCATAAGCGGCATACCCCGTTTCAAGGCCCTGGCCACAAACCAGGCGGCTCTGGAAGACCAAGTCGCATTTTCCCTGGGGCTTGACTTCCAGGGCCGGGTCTGGAGCTGGGGCAACAATCGCTTTGGCCAACTGGGGCAGGGCACTTATGAAAACAACGATATACTCGAGGCGCAAATGCTGCCTCCCTTTCCCAGCCCGGTCATTGCCATCGCCTGCGGCTATCGCCATGCCTTGGCGCTCTGCGAAAACGGCCAGGTCTATGCCTGGGGAGACAACCGTCAGGGACAAGTCGGCATGGGGGATGGCGATGGCGACGGCCAGCTTGACCAGGAGATTGTCGCCGCCCCCTACGCATTGCCCGGTCTGGATAATGTGATCTGTATCGCGGCCGCCGCCAGACACAGCCTGGCTTTGACTGAGGATGAACAGCTCTACGGCTGGGGAGACAATGAGTCTGGCCAAATCAATGCGCGCACTAGTGCCGCTATGTGGACTCCGACCCTGGTGGAAAACGCGCCGAAATGGCAGAGTGACAATGGCAGTTTGAGCATCATGCTGCGCTCAGCCGCCGACCAGCCCGGAAGCGCAGTGCCCTACAGCGGCCTGGGCACGGTCACGCCGCCGCCGGCAGACTATGCCGCCCGAGTGGGAGCCAGGCTGCAAGTCAGGGCGCAGGACGGCGAACGCTACAGGTTCCTGCGTTGGGAAGGCCCGGTAGATGAGCCTGACAATCCCGAGACCTGGGTCAACATAGGCGAGGGGGCAAACTCGCTCTGCGCCGTGTTTGAGTTATTTGCCGAGGAGCTTAGCCTGCATATCCAGTCCTCGCCGCCGGAGGCCGGCAGCACACTGCCGGAAGCAGGTCTGTACAGTCTGGCCAAGAACAGCAGCGCCACCCTGACGGCGCTGCCCAGGCTCAACTATGTCTTTGAAGCCTGGCAGTCAGTTAGCGAACTGGGCGAAAACGCGCGGCAGGCGCAATTCGACTGGACGTTCAACAGCGACCTGAGCCTGAGCGCCGTCTTCAGCCCCCGCCAGTTCCGCTGCCAGCCCAAGCCGAATCCTGACGGCGGCGACTATAGCCTTACTAGCGATGGCAGACTTGCCCACAGAGTCACAGCGGGCAGCTCAACCCGCCTTGAATTCCCGGAACAGTTTTCCGAAATTAAGCTGCTGGACCTGGTTGGCGACAGCCTGGCGTTGGGTAATGACGGTCGCCTCTATGCCTGGGGCGGCAATAATTATGGCGAGCTGGGCAATGGTGCCAGCAAGAGCACTTATACAGCGCTAAAAGATTACAACCTGGTCTTGGACCCCGATGGCCAGGGGCATTTCAGCGGCGCGGTCAAAGTATATGCCGGCAAAAACACCCGCTTTGCTCAAAAGGCCGACGGCAGTCTCTATATATGGGGCAGGATGCCCTACGAAGAACTGCCGCAGAGCCGACCTAGAAGGGTGTTCGGCCTGAAGGAAAATGCCAGGGTCATCGCTGTGGCCGAGGCCGGCGAAATGGCCGCCTATGCTTTTATTTTCTTGTATGATGACGGCACGCTGGCAAGCTGGGGCGCTGCCGAGTTCAGCGGCACTGGGGTGGCGCACAAGCAACCGGCGCCAATCCCAGGCTTGAGCAATGTCCAGGCCATAGCCGCCGGCTCCGGCGTGGTTTTGGCTCTGAGCCAGGATGGCCGGGTTTACGTCTGGGGCAAGTCATGGGAGCAGAACTAC
Source organism: Lentisphaerota bacterium (assembly GCA_012800625.1). Taxonomy (GTDB): domain Bacteria; phylum Verrucomicrobiota; class Lentisphaeria; order Oligosphaerales; family Oligosphaeraceae; genus JAAZIY01. Next base: position 4,598 of record JAAZIY010000317.1, on the reverse strand, counting down.
AGTGGCGCTTTGGGGCTGGGTGCAAACAAATCCGCGCAGGCAACTCCGACTCTGCTAAACGGTTTAAGCGGCATTAAGCGCATCTTTGTGGTAGAGCGCAGTTGCTTTGCAGTTGATAGCGCGGGCAAGCTCCGTATTTGGGGCTACAACGGCGGCTCCTGGTTTATGGGAGTAGGCAGTTCGGAGCCGGAGGCTTACTTTGTGCCCACCTTGCACCCCTTGGCCGGCGAACTGCCTGAATTTCTCTCCATCTACGGCGGCGGTGCCCAAGTACTGGCTCTCAGCAGCACCGGCGAACTGTGGCGCTGGGGAAGAAATGCCTTTGGCTATGACCCGAAGCAGTCCCATCTGTTGTCTTGGCCTGAAGCGGTCCAAGATATTTCTTTTCCGGGCTTTGACCCTAGCCCCCTTATTCAGCACCGCCTGCAATTGCTCTGCGATCCCAGGGCGGAGTATCTGCTCAGCTACCCCAGTGGGGTATATACCCTGATGCATGGCGACCAGGTGATAATCCACGCCGGCTCTAGCAATGAACTACAATTCCGGCATTGGCGCAAAGACGGCGAGATAGTCTCAGAGCAGGCTTTTTTGCAGTTTACGCTTGAGCAGGATTGCGGCATTGAGGCGGTCTATGAGATTGGCGCTGCGCAACTGGAACTGGGCGGCGCCGCCGCTGCCGCCGGCGCGACTGCCGCTTTGCCGCTGTATCTAACTTCGGCTCCGAGCAGTTATGAGGCCTTTGATCTGCAAGTGAGCTTCCCGGACCAGCTGCGCTTCCGCGGTCTGGACTGGGCCGGCAGTCAAATGCAGCCGGAAGCAGAGTTTGCCTACTGGCCTCTTGCTGGCGAAACCCGCTCCCCCGGCCTGACTACGCTGCGCATTACGCTGCAAAACCCGGAAGTCGAATTCATTGCCGGAGAAACCCCGCTGGCCTGGCTGCTCTTCGAGCTGCCCTGGGGTCTGAAGGAAGACTACGCAGTGAGCATTGGGCTGTCTGATTCCTCGCCGGCTTTGTCTAGGCAGTGCGGGGCCTACTCCGACCTGGCCAATGCCTGCAGCACTCTGATCGAAACTGAGAGCAGCCGCCAGCCAGTGCAGTTCCAGCCCGGCTGGATGTACTATACAGCAGCAGAAACCATCTCCGCCGCAGAGCTGCCCGGCTGGCTGGAGAGCCTCTACGCCCAAGGCATTGACGTCTCGGCGCTCTGGAGCTGGGACACTGAGCAGGGGCGCTGGCTGCAGAGTCGGGAGCTGAAGGCCGGCCAGCCGCTATTGCTCTATGTGGAACGGGGCGGCAGTGCAGGCCTGCCTTTTGCAGAGCTTAGCAGCGAGATAAGCCTCAAGCCGGGCTGGAATCTGCTCAGCCTGCCGAAAGAAACCCCGATACCCGAGGAAGCACGCGTCATCTTTAAAATCGGCAAGGACAGCTTCGAGCTGCATAGCCAGGAGCAATTGCAGCCCGGCCAAGTCTACTGGCTCTTCCAGGATTTTTAGGACACTAAGACACACCAAGCTACACGAAGACACACGAAGGGTGAAGCGATGAAAATACATGCTCTGAAATCCTTTTTCCTGCTGTTTCTGTTGTTGTCGCTGCTGGCTTTGGGTGCTGCTTTGCCTGGCGACCTGAACCGGGACGGGCGCTTGGATATTGCCGACCTGGTGCGCCTGAAGGCCATGCTGGACGGCCTGGTCAGCCCGACGCCGGAGGCCGACTTGAATTTCAATGGCAGAGTAGACCAGGAAGACCGGGACTTGCTCGAGGCCGCCCTGCGGGGGGAGCCGCTGCCAGTCTTTTTGGCCCGTAGCGAAATCGGTGTTGCCGGCGGTGCTTTGCAGCATGGCGACAGCGGCTTCCGCCTGACTGTCCCCGCCGGCACCTTTGTCCGGGACGAGACATTGGTGTTGGCCAGCATAGACCGGCAAATACTGCGTGATAAGGGGCTGGACAGCCCGGAAGGCACAACGTCATTGATGCTTTTCGGCCTGCCCGCCGCCGAGGGCCTGGAAATCTCCCTGCCTCTGCCTCAGGGCAGCCGCGCCACTGAGAGCCACTCGCTGGTTCTGGGCAGCTATCATCTGGCCCGCAATGCCGCTGCCGCCGACTGGCATTTTCAGTTGCTCAACCAGCCTGAGGACGGCGTCAGCCGCAGCGAGGGCAGACTCATATGGTGCCCGCAAAACCTCGCCGCGCAACCCGGCACGCGCGCCTCCTCCCCGGCTGAATCCGGCGCTCTGATCTTGGATATAGAGCGCGACTGGCTGGGCGCTGTCCGCTATAGCAGCGAGCATTTCCGCATACAGCCCCTAAGCAATAGCGTCAGCGCAGAAGAGATAATCCGCATGGATGCGCTGCTGCGCGACCTGGAGAGCGCTTTCAGAATGGGGTTGGCCATGGGCTTTCCGGAGGAGAAGCGCATCGAAAAATGGGGCGAGAGTGCCCGACAAATCAAGGTGCTCATCAAGAAGCCCGACCAGGCCAAGTTTTTCGGCCTTTACGGCAATAATGAGGATGCCGACTCGGCCTGGTGCAACCCGCCCGGTTTTTGGTCACCGCCCTATCTTGAGCTTAACAGCGGAGTGCTCGGCAGCCCGACCCGCCGTGAAATCGTCGCGCATGAATTTTTACATTATCTGCAGTATTGCTACACCGACAAGAACAGCACCTTGTGGCTTGATGAGATGAGCGCCACCTGGATGGAAGGAAGGGTCAGCAGCCAGGGGGACAACTATTGCCCGGCCACCTACAAAAACTACCGCGCCCCGATCAACGGGCTTTACTATCCCAGCTCGCGCTTTAGCAGCGGCCTGGCTGGTGCGCATGGCTACAGTATATCAGCATTCGCCTACTATCTCTACAAACGCCATGACTGGAAAGATGATTTCTGGTTCAAGGTCTGCAGTCATGAGGCCTATGCCCGAGGGGAGGGCATGGCCCCGCTGAGCAGTGCCGCTGCTTCACAGTCGCCTGGCGGCCTGGACTACCTCTACCTGGTATTTTTGCGCAACTACCTCAGCGACGCAGTCAGCGAGGGAGCCAGCGGCAAAAGCGTCTTCGGCAACAATGGCCAAGCGGCAATCTTCATGTTCAAAAACTACGATCAGAACGAGGGCGACTGGAAACGCTATGCGCTAAACGGCAAGGAAAGCAAAATCACCACATTGGCCGACATGAATGGCAAGCAGGAGCATGACTTCCAAGTGCAGGACTTTGGGGCGGTCACCTGGCTCTTCAATTTTCCGGAGCCTCAGCAGCTTTATGAGAAGGGCCTCTATGCCAAGGCACAAGTCGATGAGACCTGCAGCGGCCTGTTTGCCGTGCTCTTTGAGGGGCCTAGCTGCGTAGGCATCACTAAAATTGACAGTGTGAAACATGATAGCAGGAAAAAAAAGCGGGGGTTAAACTTTGATCTGGCTGCCTTGGAAAATGCCAAGCGCCCGATGAGCATAGGCTTGGTGGGCGTGAAGGCCAGCTCTGGAACACAGGAGTCGGGGGCCTTGCAGCCGCTAAACATGAGCCTGCAAATACTGGGTAAAATCAGCTTGCCGGCAGAAAGCACCTATTTTGATCTTTGGGGCGAGCGCCTGCTCCAGGCCAGCGCCGACCTGGAGTTGAGCTGCGACCAGGTCGGTGTACTGGGAGAATACGCAGTGAGCTATTGGTCTGGCGGCGCGACGTCAGACGGAAGTGCCCACAGCCGCTTCCGCATTGTCACTTGCCAGCTGGAGGAAAATTTTCCGCTGACCGTACGCATACGCTCAAATATAGACCCAGGGGTTTTGCTTGAAGTCTTTGGTAAAGTACCTAATGTAGAGGATGTCGATTTTAAGGCAACTAGCGAGCCAACAGAAGAAGCCTCAGTTGTGCTGCTTTACTACCATGCCTTGCAGAGCAAGTTTTATGAAACACAAAAATTTATTGTGCCTTTGGCCGAGTTGGCCAGCGAAACAGGATATGAGCTGTATTTGGCGCCAAATAATGCCACGGACCGCATAGGCATAGAAATACACCCCACATATACAATGACTGGCTCAGGAGTGGGCCTCGGCGAAAACCTGACAAGCATATTGATCTCACTGCATCCGCCGCCACCGCCGGAGCCTGAGCCAGAGACACCCTAAACCAGAAGAGGAAAAACTTTGGTGTGCCTTAGTGTCCAAATAACTTTTGCACGCGGTCAATTTACTGGCGTAATTCTTTTTTTACGACGGCATATGGCTTGAATTTGTCTAGCCGGGCTATATATTACTTGTTTGCCGATATAAATTCTTTTCATATAGAACGTCAAATGCCCCGAGAGGGGGTGAATTCAGCATGTCAGAGATCAAATGCCGTAAAAATGAGCCAGTCGAGCGTGTGCTACGTCGTCTCAAGAAGAAGATGGACAAGGAAGGCACGATGCGGGAGCTGCGTAATCGTCGTCATTACGAGAAGCCCAGCGAGGTCAAGCGTCGCATGAGCAAACGCGCGCGCTAGGGCGGGCGCCTTGTTTTCCCAAAGCGGGCAGGATATTACATTCTGTTCGCTTTTTTCTTTTGTGGCCTATGCTAGAGCGCGTCTAAAAAGGTTGTGGGATCCCTGGGAGCGCCGGCTCCCT
>JAAZIY010000316.1 GCA_012800625.1 Lentisphaerota bacterium | reverse complement strand
CGCGCTTCGCGCCTAGGGTTATTATAGTATGGCGCTTCGCGCCATGGCAAAGACACATTTTCCGGGAAAAAAGCAGGTTTTTATGCTATTTCATCGGGTTTTTCTGTTTTGTCCGGCTCCTTTTCCCAACAAACCAAAACGGGCAAGCGGCTTATGCGGCGCCGCAGGCGCCGCATAAGCCCTTAGTGTGCCTTCGTGTCTCTTCGTGTCCTTTCGTGTCCTCCCCCTTCGTGTGCCTTTGTGGTTCATGGGCTTTTCTGTCGTCTTTTTGCAGGGGCTTATTTTTGTCGCCAGTTGCCGTTGTTCTCCTGCAGGAACTCGCCGCTTTTGGCCTGCGAGAAGAGGGTTTTGGCGCGACGCTCCCCGACCAGGATGGGGCTGGAGCCTTGCTGTTTGGCAATGGCCTCGTAGACTTTTTTGCGGTCGGCGTTCTCCTCGTCCATGAGCTTGCGCTCGGCGGCGGGCAGGCTGGCCTTGACCGCGCCCAGATATCCCTTGTGGGTTTCGCCTATCAGTCCCTTTTTTTTCAATTCGTTGATGCGCGGCAGGCGTTTGACCATATTTTGCTTGATGCTTTGCGCATCCTGGGCATTAAGCTCGACGGCGTAAAATGGCAGGCAGAAAGCAAATAGGCAGAGCAGGGCAAGTATATTTTTCATGATATTCTCCTAGGTCTTTATCAGTTAGCCTCGTCAATGTCGCCGAAGAAGTCGTCAAGCGCCTTGTCAATTTTCACATTGATGTCAATAGTGATGTGTATCGGTTCGATTTTGATGGGCTTGATCTCGCTTTCAGTCTTGATCTCGTGACTGCTGCGCAGGCAGGCGCTGGTGCTCAAAAGAGCCGCGGCAAGCAGGGGCAACAGAAAAAAAGTGCGTTTGGGCATGTCGGGGTTCCTTTCTGAGTTTGCGGGTTGATATGGCTTTAAAAAACTTTGGGTTTTTTGTTGCCGGTCAGCCCAGGGCTGTAAGCTTTGGAGCCAAGGTACTGGCTTTATAGAGCTTCGTCATAATATGCAACGTAAAACCGCGATTATTATTCTATGGTGAGCTTATTCGCCGCCCGGCTGGATTTTCTTTTGCAGATCCTGGTAGAACTTGATGCTGCTCTCTAGGGGTATGTTCAAATTCAGGTTCAACATCAGCCCGGTGAATTCATTTGCCAGCTCGGAATGCTCCAGGCTGCCATCCTTGGGAATGTAATATAGCTTGTCTTGCGGGCGCCCATTGCTGGCAAGCTGGATTTTGAGCATTTCTTTTTCGCTGTTCATATTGAGCTTCACCCATTCATAATCGAAGTTGGCTAAAGCGGCCAGTGCGAAGGAGAGCTGGGTGGAGGCTGCCGCACCGGCGGCGATGCCTGCGCTGGGGCGCAGTTTGATGCTGCCGGTCTCGCCCGGGGTTGAGTAGAGGAAGGCGTCGCGAACGCGCAGGCCGCGCTCTGAGAAGCTGATTGGCAGGCTGCCGCTGATGCGTCCCTCACCCTGGTCCAGGCCGACCCCGAGCTGTTGCAGCAATGCTGAGAGCCGCAGGCGGTCGCAATGGAAATTAAAGACGCTGCGGCGGTTTTCCGGATTGATGCGGGCCGACTCCATTTTCAGGTTGCCCTCGCACCACTTCAGGCTCAGTCCCTCGATATGCCAGGCGCTGGGCGCTTCCATGCGGAAGCGCAGTCTTCCGGAGTTGACCGCGATGTTGTCCAGTGCCAGGCTTTGGAAGGCGAGCAGCTGGTTGCCGGCGCTGTGCAGTCTGGGCAGGTCGGGCATCTCGAAGTTGATTCTTATGCCTTGCAGCGCGAGGTTTTTCTCATTATTGCTTAATTCTCCGTTTTTCAGTCTGAGACTGGCCTCGCCCCTGCCGCCGCCTGCACCGTATTCGTAGCTGGCATTCAGTATCAGGCTGGCCTTGGCCTGGAAGTCCTGCATTTGCGGCAGCAGCTTTGGCGGCAGTTGCTCGAGGTCAAAGTCCTGCTCAGGCAGTTCCAGGCGGCATTTCAGCCAGGGCTGTTGCTTTTTAGCGAAGGGGAAGCACTCTGCGTATAGCTGGGCTTGCAGGCCGCAGAGCTGGCTTGCAGCCGCATAGCTGAGCGCATCTTTGCTCAGGGTAAAGCCTCCTTGCAAGTCGGCCAGACTGTTTTTTTGCCAGAGGAGCCGGCTGATATTGAGGCTGCCGCCTTGGGTCTCGGCCTCAGGCAATGGCCAGAGCAGAGGCAGTTCGGCATTGAATTCTGCCTCAATCTCCTGCTCGGGCAGTTGTACGCTGCCCTGTGGCAGGATGCAATTTCCCTGCCAGCAGCCCTGGTTCAGGCTGACTGTGGCGCCCAACTCTGCCGCCTGAGCCTTTAGCTGGCTGGCAAGCTGCAGGAGCAGGCCTCGAAAATCGGCATTGAGCTTAAGACTGCCGTTTTTTCCCTGCAGCTGCAGTTTTGCGCTTTGGCTTTCGGCCTGCATTTCCCCCTGCTGCAGGCTGCTTACGCCTAATTCCAGCTCGGCCTGGTAGGCCAGCTCAGCGTCCAGGTTCAACTCGGCCTCCAGTGCCTTGATGCTACTGTTTATATTCATCCCCGCATGGTAGAATTCCAGTGCATTGATAGCTTGCTCGGGTTTTTGACGTACAGTCAACTTTAGCAGCTCAGCGCTTTTTTGCAGCTTCAGCTCTGCTGTCAACAAGGCCTGTTGAAGCGCTCTGAGTTTGAGCTGGCCACTCAGCTCGAGCCTGGCCTGTAAAGGCTGCTCAAGCTTGATGTCTTCCAACGCGAAGTCGTAGCCGGAGTAGCTTCCTTGTATGGCGGAGACCTGGGCGGCGGCCCTGCCTTCCTGCAGTTGCAGCCGTACTTCCGACTCCGACTCGATTTTTAGTTCATCATGCTTATATTTCCACAGGCAATCGAGTTCGGCCTGTATGCTGCTTTGTTTGGGTTTGTTCAGGTCCAGGCTGTAGGAGCCTAGGCCTTGCAGACTGAAATCCAGACCCTCAGGCAGTCGCTCTTTCAAGCTGTTGGGCAAAAATGCGCTTTGTCCGTTAAGCAGGAGCTTGCCATTGATTTGTTCCTGGTCGAAAGCGCAGATACCGTAGCTCACCAGGCTGTTGAGCGAGTTTCGGGTTTTGAACACATAGGTCCAGTGCCCCGGGGCAGCGCAGTGTATATTGGCGTAGCAGGCGACTGGGAACTCCTCTTGACCAGTGTATAAAAGCAGACTCCCGTCGAGCAGCAGATGCTTGAAGCTGAACGGCAGGTTTTGTACGATTTCCGCGAGCGGGCGCGGCTCCTGCGCGCTGTCCTTGGGCTGACTGGCTGGCAGCAGTTCGAGCAGAGGCAGCAGGGGACCCTCGCCGCTGAGGTCCAGGCACAGGCTGACTCCGCTGATCTGTATGCGGCGTATGCGGCGCTTCAGTATCTCGAAAGGGCCATATTCCAGGCGAAAGGAGACGATGCGCAGAGCCTCCTTGTCCTCTTCCTGGTCTTGCAGGGCCTGGAAGGCGAAGTCGCTGTTGAATAAGCCAATGTGCTTGACCTGCAGGCTGAGCGCGCCGTCGCGGTTAAGCTCGGCTAATACCTTGTTGACCTGTTTTTCCACCGCGCCAGGCAAAAATATAAGCAGCAGAAGCAAAGCCAGCAGGCATAAATTGCCCAGGGCAAAGAAAAAAGCCCAAAATTTGCCGGCCAGAAGAAAAAGACGCCGCCGCGGCTCGGGCGGCTCAGAAACTGTGCTGGAGTTTTCAGGCATGCTGGCAAAAGCTGATATGGCTGACTTGTAGGCGCGAAGCGCAGGAAGCGCCGCTCTGTTTTATAACCGCTGTTCGGGCTGAAAAACCTCAAAGACAGATTACATTTGTTAGGTGTCGCGCTTTGAGAGCGCCGGCTTCCAGCCGGATGGAAATTTGGACACTAAGACACACGAAGATACACTAAGACACACTAAGGCTTTAAGTTCGGGCCTTGGACGGGGCTGCACTAGGGTCTAAAAGGTTTTTGTACACTCACTAAGTATAAGTCTTCCGGCGGGGCTTGTCAAATCCAGCAATGCTGCTGCGCCCGCTTCCGGCAGGCTACTTCCTGTAGGCCTGCAAAGAAGCAAAGTTTTGTTCTAAAGAAAGGCTATCATGAAAAAATTACGTTACGGCGTCATTGGCGCCGGCGGCTGCGGCGCCGGCAAACATTTGTCCTCCTATGCCAAGCTGGCTGAAAAAGTCGAGCTGGTCGCCGTCTGCGACATACGTGCCGAGCGTGCAGACCAGATGGCTGATGCTTTCAACGCAGAGGCTTCATATACCGACTACAAAGAGATGCTCGAGGCTGAAAACTTGGACTTGGTCAGCGTGGCCACCCCTAACCATGTGCATGCTCCGGCTACGATTGCGGCCTTGCAGGCCGGCTGCCATGTGCATTGTGAAAAGCCGGCCTCCTTGACCCCGGAGCTGGTGCAGCAGATGGTTGCAGCTAAAGAGCGCAGCGGCAAAAAGCTGATGATAGGCCTGAACAACCGCTTCAATAACTGGGCTCAATTAGGCAAAAAGCTGGTCGAGGCCGGTCGCCTGGGCGAGATATATCATGCCAAATGCGGCTGGAAGCGCCGCCGCGGCATACCAGGCAAAGGCGGCTGGTTCACCACCCGGGAACAGTCCGGCGGCGGACCGCTGATCGATCTTGGAGTGCATTTCATTGACGTGAGCAACTACCTGATGGGCTTCCCTGAACCGCTGGCGGTTTCCGGCCAGACCTATAGCAAGTTTGCCGATGGACAGCCATTCAACCCCAGAGCCAGCGGCTATACCGGCACCTATGATGTCGAGGACCTGGCCGTGGGCATGCTGCGCTATGCCAATGGCTGCACCATGCAGCTGGAGTTCAGCTGGGCCTCTAATATCGAGGAGGAGTACACCTTCGTCGAACTATACGGCGACAAGGGCGGACTGGCTTACGCCAGGGATAAAATGACGCTGATCGAAGACTTCCAGGGTAGCATCCTCAAGTCCAACCCCGTGCTGAAGCCAGACGAGGAATGGGGCAATGTGGAAAGTAGGCACTTTGTGGAATGCATACTCGAAGATAAGGAGCCTATAGCCCGGCCTGAAGAAGCCGTCGTGATTATGAAGATCATCTGCGCGCTCTACGAGTCGGCCAAGCTGGGCCGGGAGGTTCTGCTGTAAGCCTGGGGCGAGGGCTGAAAATTGCGCCCATATCATCACAGCATTCCCATAAAACCGAGACACTACTGGAGGACGACAGCAAGACCGTGAGGCAAAAACAAACTATTGAATTCAAGCGTGATTTACGTGCCGCCCAGGCGGACCGCGAAAGCCTGGCAGCGAAAAAAGCGGCGCTGCAAATGCGCGCGCGGATGCTGGCCAGCATCCGCGCATGGTTCGCCGCACAGGGCTTCCTGGCAGTGGAAACCCCAGTGCGGCTGCCGGCTCCGGCGCTGGAAGACTATATCGAGGCGACGGCGGCGGAGGGACAGTACCTGCGCACCTCCCCGGAACTGCATATGAAACGCCTGCTCGCCGCCGGCTATGAACGTATATATCAGATCGGACCCTGCTTCCGCAAAGACGAAAAAGGCGCCCGGCACCTGCCTGAATTCAGCATGCTCGAATGGTATAGGGCCAAGTCGGACTGGAGGCAAATCCAGCGCGATACCGTCAGCCTGCTAAGAACAGTGCTGCAAGACTGCCGGCAAGAACTATGCTGCCGCTTTAAGGGCCAAACACTGGACTTCGCCGCGGACTGGGATGAGATCAGCGTAAGCCAGGCATTCCGCAAATACGCCGCCCGCGAGCTGCAGCAATGCTTGCAAGAGGGCTGCTTCGAAGAGGTCCTGGTCAGCAAGGTGGAGCCTAACTTGGGTCTGGAGCGCCCCTGCTTCCTCAGCGAATACCCGCTTGAATGCAGCGGCCTGAGCGCGCCTGTGGCCGGCAAACCCGGCTTCGTCGAGCGCTGGGAGCTATATGTCTGCGGCCTGGAGCTGGGCAATGCCTGCAGCGAGCTGCTCGACCCCGCCGAGCAGGAGCGCCGTTTCCAGGCCTGCGCCAGGCTGCGGCAAAGCCAAGGACGCCCGGTTTACGACATGGACCAGGACTTTATGAACGCGCTTTGGCTGGGCATGCCCAAGTGCGCCGGCATAGCCATAGGACTGGACCGCCTCGCCATGCTGCTCTGCGATGCGCAAAACATAGACCAAGTCGTGGCTTTTCCTAGCTGAGGGGGAGGACACGAAGGGCCACGAAGGGCCACGAAGGGTTTTTTGGACGCGGTCTAGCATAGGGCAGTAGTGAAATTCAACGTAAGCATAGAAAGGATGAGGTCATGGGTCTGTTACAAGATTATCAAGTGATTCTGAGTGATTTAATGCAGAAGATTCTGCTCGAGGAAAGCGAAAACCTGGGCGCTGCCGCCGAGTTGCTGGCGCAATGCTATGCAGAGGACCGGCTTATTCATGTCTTTGGAGCCGGCGGCCATTCCGCGGTGGCCGCCATGGAGATTTTCTGGCGCGCCGGGGGTCTTACCAAGATCAACGCCATGTTCCCCTCCGGCACTAATATCCTGAGCGCGCAGCCCACCACTGCGAAAATTACCGGACTGGCACCATATATATTGAACTACTACGATGTGAATCCGGGCGACCCCCTTATCCTGGTCAATTTTTACGGCTTGAATCCGATTGCCGTTGATGTGGCCTTGGAGGCTCAAAAACGCGGGGTGAAACTGATCACGGTAAACTCCCATAGTTTCGCCAAGCAGGTGCCCATGAATTTCAAGTGGCGGCATCCCTCCAAGAAAAACATTCATGAGCTGGCTGAAGTGGCCATCGACAACCATGTGCCTTATCCCGACGCCGTGCTCAAAGTCGATAAGCTGGAGCAGGAAATCACCCCCAGTGCCACTATCCTTACCTGTTTTGTGCTTAACTGCCTGATGACTGAAACCATCAGCCGCCTGGTACAGATGGGGGTGCAGCCCGAAGTCTGGATCAGCAATAACATCCCGGGCTGCGATGAGCATAACAACCCCTTGGTTGATAAGTATAAGCATCGCATACATCACCTTTATCCGGTGGTTTAAGACTGCGGCAAACTCAAGGAAGCAGTGACGCTACGGCAGGCAAGTTTGGTTTTTAGTGTGATTTAGTGTCCAATTGGCTTTTTTGACGGGATTTGCTTGAAAGCCTTGTTCGTTGGAAACCACACATTGCAGGAGATCGCTATGTACAAGATTCGTGCCGCCCAGATAGACTTGAACCGCCAAAAGGAGACCTTTGACTTTTTTAAGCTCTATGTGGACTTTCTGGTAGACTCCGGCTATAACACGCTTATGTTCTATATAGCCTGGCGCCTCAGGCTGCCCTCGCACCCCTTTCCCAGCCCGGAAGAAGCCTATGACGCCGAGCAGATTCGTAGCATGGTGGACTATGCTCGCAGCCAAGGACTGGATGTCATCCCGACTACAAACCTGACCTATGTCACCTCGCTGCTGAAATACGAGGGCATGCAAAAATACCTCGAGCAGGGCAGCCGCTTCTGGGGGGATCAACGCGGTAATTTTTGTAACTCAAACCCGGAAGTATACGATTTCATCGAGAGGTATCTTGGCGAGCTGGCTGAACTGGTGCCCTCGGAATATCTGCATATAGGCGGAGACGAGGCCTGGGACACGGCTTTCTGTGATAAATGCATGGGGGATGACTTTGACTTTGCCAAGGAGGAGCGCAGCTATGTCAGTTTTATGCTGCGCTGCATACATATAGTGAAGCATAAGCTTGGACGACGCTGCATTATGTGGGACGACATGCTCGAGCAGTACCCCAGGGCCTTGGCGCAGCTGCCGCGAGACCTGATCATGGCCCACTGGCAATATCAAGACGATTGCTACAGCAGCGTGAGTCATTTTGGCCTGCGCAAACGTATAAATAGCCTGGCCGAATATGAGCGACTGGGCTTTGACTACTTGCTCTGCCCCGCCGTCTACTCCAGCTGCAATGCCCGCAGCCTCAGCCGTTTTGCCCCGGCAAACAGTAAGCATCTGCTTGGCGGCATTATGACAGTGTGGCGCGCGCATGTGAAGCTGATTTATCGCGACCTGCCCAGCCTGGCCTACGTGGGACGTTTTTGGGAAAAGAACAATCCGCAAGAGGACTTGCTCAGCTTTAAGCAGAGCATGGCCAGGCTCCTGCAATGCGAGGACGACTTGCTTTTTGCGGCATTGCGCTCCTATACCGAAAAGCATTACGCCATATTCAACTCTTTCCTAAGCGAAAATGCCCTGCTATGCTATGATTTCAATGGCCTGGACTTTTCTTCGTACGCAAATATAGCTTTGCAGCTCGAAGTGTTGCAGGAAAAACAGGCGCTCGTACAAGGCGAGCTGGGACAGCGAGTTATCAAAGAAATAATTGTTTGCCTGGAGCTGCAGCAGGCCGGCTTTGAGCTTAAGGAAAATATAAGAGACTATATCTATGGTATCAGAAACCCCGATTCAGCCCAAAAAATGCAGGTCGTTTTGCAGCGTTTGCGTTATTTGGCTGCGCGCTATGCTGAAATGTGGGAGCTTTGGCGCGGCGGCATACAGCCAAACGTGATCAAGCTCGAGTTTGACAGCATTCTAGAGAAGCTGCACTCAATTATTGAGAGGGTTTTGCAGGGCAGATATTTGAAGCTGCTTTTCTGTTTGCCCGAAGAGCATGGCGCCATGCATTCGAAGTTGAGCATTCATACAGGCGGCGAAAAAAGACCTGTCGCCAGCGGAGTTTTCAAAGGCTCGCCGGTGTCAAGCACCTATTTTGAACGCGTCTTCCTGCTGGAATCAGATGAAGTGCCCGAGTCTGTGGAATTGGAGACCTGCGGCTATGGCGGCCAGGGGCTCTGTTATGTGAGTGCAGAGCTGCAAAAGCAAAAATATCTGCCCGTCCAAGTGCAGGCGCAGGGAAAAGTGCAGGACCCGCAGTTCGTCATGGACGACGACTGCAAGGTCTGCTGGATGGGGGAGCCTGACTCGGACCTGGCCTGGCAAAACCGGGAAATCAGCGCGGAAATCAGCAGCGTGACGGTAAAACTGGCCAGAAAAAACCGGGAAATGCCCACTGATTCAGACCCCGTCTAGCAGGCAGCCGGGCAGGAATTTGGACACGAAGACACACTAAGGCACACCAAGTCATCTTCGTCTAAAAGGGGCATTGCGCCAAAAATTTGCGTCTTTCATGCTATTTCGTCGGGTTTTTCTGCTTCGTCCGGCTCCCTTTTCCCAACAAACCAAAACGGGCAAGCGGTTCAAAGGCTTTTTGGACGGGATGGCTTTGCCGGATCAATGATATTTCACGGCCGTCATCCATTGTTTTG
>JAAZIY010000315.1 GCA_012800625.1 Lentisphaerota bacterium | reverse complement strand
AGCGCAGCCACATAAAAAAAGCTTCTGTTTCCTAAGAAACAGAAGCCTTTTGTCATTCCGGCGCGTGCCTCTGAGACGCAGTCTGACACTGTGCTTGCGGCGGAGTCCGAGCCTGTCGACGCTTCCATCCCTGCCGCGGCGCGCCCGGTGCTTGATTTGGAGCAGTTGCGCCTGCTGGAATTAGACCGCGGCGCCTTCAACTGGCGTCAGGACTGGTGGAAATATCTGCTCATGGCCAGTCTGTTTTTGCTTTGCCTCTGTCTCGTGGTATATTTGACCAAGCTGCTTTTTTGGCTTTTTGGCGTGCTTGTCTGCCTGGGCAGCGCCTTGGCTGCCGGGCTTTTGCTGTCCGGTCTTTTCCGTCCTTGGCTGCCGCCGCTTTTGCCCGGGGCGCTCACTGCGTTTTTGCCTGCCGAGTTTATCTGCCATTTGCTCGCCGGCTGTCTGGGCTATGCTTTGGCGGCCTGTGTTTTAACTCTTATTAGCAAGCCACTGCGGCGCAAAACGAAGAAAGGCTGAAATGGAAAACAATGGAGGCTCCACCGTCAGCCTGGCCCGGCTGGAAAGCTATGACGATTTTGAGGCGCTGCTGGCTGCACTGCGGGAGCTTTTGCGTCCACTGGGCGGCATGTCTGCCTTTGTGCGCCCTGGCCAGCGGGTTTTGCTGAAGGTTAATCTGCTGGCGCCGGCCAGGCCGGAACAGGCGGTCACTACGCATCCGGAGCTGCTGCGCGGCGTTATACGCCTGGTGAAGGAGGCCGGCGGCATAGCCTGTGTGGGCGACGGACCCGGGGTGGGGGACACCCTTACCAACCTGAAGGCCTGCGGCATGGCTAAAGTCATTGAGGAGGAGGGGGCCGAGGCGCTGCTGTTCAAGGAGACTAGCGTCTTTGAAAACCTGGAAAACCGCATTGGCAAGCGTGTGGCGTTGAGCAGACACCTGCTCGACTGCCAGGTGCTTATCTCCCTGCCCAAGCTTAAAACCCATGTGCAGATGGCCTATACCGGGGCGCTGAAGAACCAATACGGCTTGATACCCGGCTCGGCTAAGGGGCAATATCATTTTCGCTTTCAGAACCGCGAGCATCTCGCTGATCTGATGCTGGACATCAATCGGCTGGCAAAACCGACCCTGGCCATCATGGACGGCATCGTCGCCATGGAGGGCGAGGGGCCCAGCGGCGGACAGCCCAGAAAACTGGGCGCACTCATGGCCAGCGCAGACCTGGCAGCGCTCGATGTGCTCGCCTGCCACCTGATCGGCCTGGATCCGGAGCGCAACCCGCTTAATATGGCGGCTCGCAGAGCCGGCTACGGCGCAACCAGGCTGGAGGAAATAAATGTCTGCGGCGAGCGCCCCGAAAATATGCGGCTGCTCGATTTCAAACTGGTGAAAGCCCCGGTTAATATCATGCGCATACTGCCATTGCCGGCAGCCTGGCTGCGCTGGCTGAGAAGGCAGGTTGCGCCCAGGCCGCAGATCAACCGGGAGCTGTGCATTATGTGCCTGCGCTGCGCCAAAGGCTGCCCCGTGCAGCCGGCAGCCATAGACCCCAAAATGCCGCCCGGAAAAGAATTGAACAGCATGACTTGCATCAGATGCTATTGCTGTCACGAGTTCTGCCCAGTGAAAGCCATAGACCTAAAGAAAAGCGGTCTGGGGAGGCTGCTAGACTTTCGAAATATTGCCGACATCGGCACCAGGCTGCTGGGTAAAATAGTCGCTTTTATGCGAAAACGATAGCTTTTGGCCAATCAGCCCCAGTATGGCTACATGGCCAAAAGCTCAGCACGGCATAATTACTGGCTGTTGTCGTCGTTTCCGCTGAGGCGCATGAACTCGTCTCTCTCCTGCTCCATCACCAGCTTGATGATATCGCCATTGTTTTCGCAGCTGGGCAGCGCATTAACGAAATCATCGTTTTTCAGCAGTCTGGCCATGCAGCCCATCAGGTGCAGATGCAGCTCGATGTTCTGGCTGCAGATAAGGAAGAAGGTATGCACCGGGTTGCCGTCGGGGGCCTTGAAGTCAATGCCCTGTTTCGAGTAGCCGTAGATGACGCTGCCCGGTGCGCGCAGCGTGGTGATCGGGTCGCGCGGGTGTGGTATGGCGATGCCGTTGCCTATGCCGGTGCTTAGCACGTTCTCGCGGGCCATGCATTTTTCACGCAGGTCCAGCACATCGAGCACCAGGCCGAAAAAGAAACGCGGGTCGGTAAGCTCGGCGATGGCCTCCTCGATATTGCTCGCCTTCATGTCGAGAATGATGCGCTCCTCGTTCATCAGGCGGCTGACAGGGATGCCGATGTGAGGACGGGTCAAAACCGACATCGGCATATCCTCGTCATCCTCGTCTATGGGAGTGGAAGGGAAAAAAACACGGTCGATCTGACTGCCGTTGAAACGCCATTGACCGCCTATCTTGGCACCCTGAATCTTGCCGGTCTTCAACATGCGCAAAATGGTGCGCTCGTTGACGCGGAGATACTCCGCCAGCTCTTTTAAGGTTAAAATCATGATAAAGCCTCCTGCATGAAATTGGTTGAAAGGTGACAAATTAAGACAAAACACACAAAATCGGTTACTCATTAGACAATAATACGTCTTTATGCCTCTGTCAAACTACAATCGAGCTTTTTTTGCTTTTTACTTAAAATAGGCTGGTTTGACTTAGTGTGTCTTAGTGAGTCTTGGTGTGTCTTGGTGTCCTCTCCCCCGTTTTTAGGCGTCTTTAGGAATGTTGCCGCAAGGGCGGGAAATATTGTGCCGGCGCATTATGGTAAAACCCCAGAGCCATTTTGTCGCGGGATTTAGTCATGGATACCAGGGCCGCCTATCTCATCCTGAATTTGCTGCCTGGCATAGGGCCGGGCAAAGTGAAACAGCTGCTGGCTTGTTTTGCCAGCGCGGAAGAGATTTTTTCCAGGCCGGAGTCGGCGCTGCTGCGTGTTCCCGGCATAGGTGCGCGCCTGGCTTCAGTGATACGCAACTGGCAGAAGCATTGCGATCTTGAGGCGGAGCTGCGCCTGGCGCAGGCGGCCGGGGTCTACATCGTCACCCAGGAGGACGCCGCCTATCCAGCCTTGCTGAAGGAAATCTACGACCCGCCTATCTGCCTATATGTGCGCGGCGAGCTTGAGGCACTGCAGCGTTGCCGGCAGAGCCTGGCCATAGTTGGCTCCAGGCACACCTCCAACTACGGCTTGCAGATGGCCGCCTCCCTGGCAGCGGCGGCGGCCTGCGCCGGCTGGACGGTGGTTTCCGGACTGGCGCGCGGCATTGACACCGCCGCCCATCGAGCCGTGGTGCAGGCTGGCGGCTGTACCGTCGCGGTTATCGGCAGCGGCCTGTGCCGCCTGTATCCGCCGGAAAACCAGGGGCTGGCCGAGCAAATCTGTGCCGCTGGCGGGGCCGTGGTCTCCGAGTTCCCTTTGCAGCAGCCGCCGGACAAGCGCAATTTTCCCATGCGTAACCGCATTATCTCGGGCATGAGCAAAGGCACGCTGGTGGTGGAGGCTGGCCTCTACTCCGGCAGCTTGATTACTGCCGGCCAGGCGGTGGCGCAAAACCGCAGTGTGTTTGCCGTGCCTGGCCGGGCCGACAGCCCCTTTTCCAGAGGCTGCCACAACTTGCTGCGCGACGGTGCCAGGCTGGTGGAGACCTTCCTGGATGTGCAGGAGGAGTTCTCCATGCTGCCCAATTTGCAGATCAAGGCGGCTGAGCAGGCCGCCGACGAGGCCAGGGAGCAAACCGTGTTGCTAAGCAGCCTGGAATATGATATCTGGCAAAAAATCGGCGAGGAGAAGCCCGGTATCGATGATCTTCTGGCGCAATGCCCTGAGCCGCCCTCGAAGATACTGGGCAGCCTGCTTATCATGGAAATCAAGCAGGTGCTTAGGCAGCTGCCAGGCAAAAGAGTGCAGCGCATCCCCAATAAAAAGGTGGAGCTGCAGGAGGACTAGAGCCTGTCTATAAAGCCCTTGAACCACGAAGGCGCGCGAAGGGGGAGGGCACTAAGACACACGAAGATACACTAAGATACACTAAGGCTCAGCAAAGCATAGCAAGGTAGAAGCGAATTAACTTTTTTTTCGTAATTGGCGCTGATTTTGTTTTCAGCGTATATATTTTACGGCATTATTTATGCCATTAGCATTAGGAGCATCATCAATGAGCAAGCAGTTAGTCGTGGTCGAGTCACCGGCCAAGGCAAGAACGATAAGCAGATTTCTGGGCGGCAACAGCCAGGTGCTGGCCTCCATGGGTCATGTGCGCGACCTCCCTCAGCGCGAGCTGGGGGTGGATGTGCAGGACGATTTCCGTCCTAGTTACGAGCTTACCAACAACGGTAAAAAGGTTTTGAAGGCGTTGCGCAGCGCCGCCAAGGATGCCGAGGCAATCTATCTGGCCACTGACCCTGACCGTGAGGGCGAGGCCATTGCCTGGCATCTCAAACAGATACTCGAGGAGTCTAGCCAGGCGCCGTTTTACCGCATCACCTTTCACGAAATCACCAAAAACGCCATACAGAACTCATTGCTGCAGCCAGGCGAGCTGGCCGTCAACCTGGTTGATGCGCAGCAGGCCCGGCGTATCCTGGACCGCCTGGTGGGCTATCAGGTCAGCCCGCTGCTCTGGAGGCAGGTGGGCAAAGGCACCAGTGCCGGGCGCGTGCAGTCAGTGGCCCTGGGCCTGATTGTCGAGCGCGAACGCGAAATACTGGCTTTCGAGCCCCAGGAATACTGGAATTTCGAGGCCATGTTTCTGTGTTCCGAGCCTAAAACCAAGCTCAAGACCAAGCTTTCGCGCATCAATGCCGAGAAGGCCCTGATTCCTGACCAGGAGTGGGCCTTGCGTCTCGAGGAGGCATTGCTGGGCGAGGGTGTACGGCATCAGGTGGCCAAGGTGAGTTCCAGCCCGCGCCGTCAAAATGCGGCCCCTCCCTTCATCACCAGTACTTTGCAACAGGCTGCCGGCAGCCATCTGAAGCTCAGCACCTCGCAAACCATGCGCCTGGCCCAGGAGCTCTACGAGGGCGTCGAATGTGGCGGGGAAGGCTCGGTGGGCCTGATCACCTATATGCGTACCGACTCTTTCAATATCGCTGCCGAGGCACAGCAAGAGGCTGCCGAATATGTCAAAAAGAATTTCGGCCCGGAGTATCTGCCGGCCAAGCCAAATGTCTACCGTTCCCGCAAGAGCGCGCAGGAGGCTCACGAGGCCATTCGACCCACCGACATCAACCGTACTCCCGACAGCCTGAGTGCTTATCTGAGCGGGCCACAGCTGCGGCTCTACCGTCTTATCTGGAACCGTTTTCTGGCCAGTCAGATGGCAGCGGCCAGGCAGCTGGACCATGTGATCGAAATAGAGAGCAGCGGGGGTGCTTTGGCTACGCTAGTTTGGCAGCCAGACGCGGCCTCCAAGCCCGATTCGCCGATGCCTGCCGGCACGGTTTGCACCTTTCGCGCTGCCGCCAGGCAGACTCTGTTTGCCGGCTACTTGGCAGTCTATAGCATGAAGGACCTGGGCGAGGAGGACGAGCTTGACCAGTCCGGCGGCGTCTTGCCGGCTCTCAAGGAAGGGCAGGCCTGCAAGCTGCTCGAACTGCTCAAAGAGCAGTGTTTCACCAGCCCTCCCAATCGCTACAGCGAGGCCAGTCTGGTGAAGGCCCTGGAACAGAATGGGGTGGGGCGACCCAGCACTTATGCGGCAACCATACATACCATATTGGACCGGGACTATGTCAACAAGGAAAAAAGCCTGCTGAGACCCAGCGGGCTGGGTATGCAGGTAAGCGATTTCCTCGTGCAGCGCATGCCGCAGCTCTTCAATATCGGCTTTACCGCCGAAATGGAAGACTACTTGGACAAAATCGAGGAGGGCAGCCTGGACTGGATCGAGATGCTGAGAAAATTCAACGACCAGTTGCAACAATGGCTGGGAGCCGGCGCCATGCTGCCGGAAAGCAGCATCGCCATGCCAGACCTGGAACAACTGCTGTTGAAATTATTCCCGGAGGACTTCGAGTTCAACGAGCCGGAAACCAAGGGACGGCGGGTGTATGACGACAAGAAGTTTATCAGCAGCATATGCACGCAGATCAGCGAAAAAGGCAAACTCAGCGCTAGGCAGTGGGCCGCGCTGTTCAACACCCTGGGCAAGTACGAGGGCGAACACCCGCATTTTGCTGAGCAGTTGCAGAAGGCCGGCTTGCTTGAACAAGTCAGAGCCACCATGAAAGCCAGGGAGAAAAAAGGCGAAAAGAAAACAGTGACGGTGGGGCCGGCCTTGGCAAAACTTTTCGAGCAGATGCAGAAGCTGGAATGGGAGGAGCCGGTTAAAAGAGGCCGACGCAGCTATGACGACGGCAAATTCTTCGCCTCCCTGTATAAACAAGCCAGCCAGGACGGCCTGCTGAGCGAGGCGCAGACCGCCGTGCTGGCCAAGCTGGCAGCCAAATACGCCAAGAAAATCCCGGACTACGCCGAGCTTTGCGCCGAACTGCACTGGGACCAGCCCGAGAGCAAAGCGGCTGACCCGCAGAAAGCCGCCAAAATTGAAAAAATGCTGGAGCTTTCAGAGCAGATCAGCAGCTGGCGAGAACCCAGCGGCAAAGGTAAACGCGTCTTTGACGACCAGGAGTTTGTTAAATCCCTGCGTGGACAATATGAGCTGAAAGCCGACCTGAGCGAGCGCCAGGTGGCCGCCCTGGGCAAGGTGCTGGGTAATTATACCGAACAAATCAAGGATTTTGCCAAATACGCCCAGGAACTGGGCATAATGCCGAAGCAGGTGAAGCAGCTCGAGGGCAGTAAATGCCCGAACTGCGGCGCCGCCCTGGTCGAACGCATGGGAAGAGGAAAACCCTTTGTGGGCTGCTCAGCCTTCCCTAAATGCAGATATATAGAGCCTAGAGACAAAGGAGAATAAAATACCGCGCTGACTCGTTTAAAATAAAAAAGGTGAGCCGACTGTCTGCTCTGCAGATTAAAATTTGAAATCCTGAGATTTCTTTGTAAATATGTCCAGAGTGTCTGTATCGGACTCACCTAAGCATTACAATACACAGTAAAACTCACTTTGCAAGTCGATAGACGAAAAAACTCGGGGGGGGGGAGGACACGAAGTCACACTAAGAGACACCAAGACACACCAAGGGCTGACTAGCCTTTTTGGAGTGCCAGTCAGCCAGGCCGCAGCATGACTATGCCTGCAAAAACTTGCGGCTGCGTTTTGCGGTTATATGTTAAAAGAAGTACCCGGAGTGCACCGTGTTGCATTTCAAAGACAGCAAAGCACAGTTGTTTTGGTTAAGTCTGGGAAGTAAACAAGGACTATATCCCGGCATAGCCAGGATACTCATGCGAAAGTTGCGGATGCTTGACGCCGCTCGTCAACTTTATGATCTGCGTGAGCCGCCGGGCAACAAATTCAAGGCTTTGCACGGTGACCGTCGAGGCCAGTTTTCAATACGCGTGAATGCACAATACCGCATATGCTTTAATTGGAGTGAAGAAGGCGCAAGGAACATTGAGGTGTTGGATTATCATCATTAGTCAGAGGCAAGATACCGGGGGTCAATATGGCACACACAGAAATCATAAATACGCATCCAGGCGAAGTGCTGCGTGAGGAGTTTCTATTGCCCATGCGCTTGAGTCAACGGCGTTTGGCTTTGGAACTGCATATGCCCTGTCGGCGGATAAACGAGATTGTGCGCGAACGCCGAAATATTTGCGCAGACACGGCATTAAGGCTTGCCAAGTTTTTTGGCACCACGCCGGAGTTCTGGTTAAATCTGCAGCGCAGCTATGATTTGGTTGCGGCGCAGCAAATCATGGGCGGTGAACTCAAATATATACGTAGCCTAAACGGCTGTTCAACGGCATGATGAGTTCAAATATCAACAGGGCAAATTTAAGCGCAATGTTCAGTCTTCGCGCTGCTGCTGCTGTAATAATGGAGGCGGCGCTCAACTTCCCTTAAAGTCACACTAAGAGCTGACTTAGTGTGACTTCGTGTCCATATTAATTTTCCGGCACTTGCCAGTCATCCGGGATATACCAGGTTATATTTTTATTGTTTTTTGCTTTGTTTGCCTTTTGCAGGTCTTTTTCCAGGTTCTGCATAAACAGCAGCAGCATGCTTAGGGGCTGCAGTGCGGCCGGCAGCACCCAGATAGGCTTGTTGGCGGCAAAAACCTGCAGCTTTTCCTTTAGGCTGGCATTCTGCTCGGCGCAGGCCTCGATTTCTTTCTGCCCCGCGCTTTTCTTCTCCAGCTGGCGGCGTAGCTCCAGCAGAAAGATGAAGCACTCGGCCAGGCATTGCGCCCGCACGGAGTCGGCCAGCAGGCTCATCAGGCAATTTTTATGCAGGTAGCCGAGTTGCTCCTTGTCTTCGAGCAGAGCCTCGAAGCCCTCGGCGGCCTGGCTTGCCAGGCGGGCCACAGTTTGCAGCTGCTCTTCGGCCTTCGGCAGCTCGGCCAGGGCCAGCAGGGCCTCCTCGGGGTAACGCCGCGGCCAGTGTTCCAGGTTTTCTCTCACATAGCTGTATTGATACTGCAGGCAGAGCTTGAGCGCCGGGTTCTGGCTGGCCTCGCGCAGTGTCTCCGCGCTTTCAATATAGCGTTTTGCGCCGCTGCCAAAGTACTGTGCGGCCCAGCGCTGCTGCACTTTGTCCAGGCTGCCGGCGGCGGCAATTGATTCCCAGGCGTAGACCCCCAGCAGGGCCTCGTGGTCCAGATTGGCCGGATCATGCACGGAGTATGCCACGGCGCCGCGTGCTCCTTCGAGTTCAGCCATCTTCAGCATCATCTCGATATTGGGGCGGCGGAAGTCATAGGTGCTCCAGTTATAGTAGCAGGTCATGGGTGCCACCCAGGCTTCCAGGCCCAGTTTCAGGCCCAGGCGCGGGTGCACGCCCTCATGCAGCTTCTCGTTGTTGTACCACCACCAGTGCAGGATCAGCTTGTCCTTCAGGCCTTCAGCCTTGAGGCGCTTCACAAACCCGGCGTCGAGGATATCGTCGTGCCGCGTGAGCTGGTCATTCCACAGAACCACCTTTTGCACCCCTTTGCCTAGCAGGAATTTGCTTAGCCAGACCAGGTAGTCTTCCAGCAGCTCTTTGCGTTCTTTGCCTTGGCAGCTTTGGCACTGGCACCAGGGCGACTCTTTTTTCAGCGGCTGTTCCGGGTGCGGGTGGTCGGCATAGACCTCGTCGAGTTCAACATGGAAGTATTCCAGTCCTTCCGGAAAATATTTCTTGATAATTTTCCCGTAGTAGCTGCCAATGAACTCGCGTGTTTTTTCCGAGCTTAGGCAATATCCCATGCCTGCGGGCTTGCCTTCTGCATCCAGGGCGGCGATTTCCGGCATAATTCTAGGCAGCAGCGTATTATGTCCCAGGCTATTAAAGAATGGCACTATATTGACGCCGCGTTCCTTGCCGTAGCTGATGATTTCCGGGAAGAAGTCATGCTGGGTGAGATAGGGCAGATAGGTCTCGTCATGCCACAGATCATGTGCGGCGTCATACCAGCGCAGTCTGTGTTCATGGTGGAACTCGTCAAGCTGGGGTTCGTCCTCGTCTTCCGGCAGGAATGGGGATGGCAGCATAAGGAACTCACTGGGTCGCTCTGCCCCTTCGAAGCGGCAGCTGCCCCAGCAGCCATACAGCCCAACGCCCAGGGTGTTCATTTTCACCGATGAGACCGCGTCTATGGCTTGGAACCAGTCTGTGCTGGTCATGCGGTCGGGTCCCCATTTATTCTCAATAAAGATGCCTCGCACCGGCAGCAGCGGCCAATCATGTATGGTCAGATTAGGCACCGGCAGGCCTTTGTGCAGCATGCCGAAAAGCTCGGCGGCAGTTTGTGCCGCCCAGACCATACCTTCCTGATAGGGCGAGCGTATATGCACCTCGCTGCCTTTGACCGATAATTCATAGTAGTCGCGCTGGCAATCCTGGGGCACCGAGCTGAGGTCAAAGACGGCTGGGCTTTCGACCACGGCATTGACCAGATATTTTTTCTTGTTGGCCACCACTCGCACGCCGGCGGCGGTCAGTACCGAGCGCACCGCTTTGCGCTGTAAAGGGAGTACATTACTGGTAGCCAGGCGCACATCAAGCCCCAGTTCACTGATCCCTCCGTCTAAAATGATCTGTTTGGGACGAGGAAAAAGTTCCGGTATCTCGCAACCGCGGGCGACTGCCATGCTAACCTCCTTGCAAGGCACGCATTCCAGGCCTGGGGAAAACGCGCACAAGTATATCTGAATACGAAAAATGCGATAAGATAATATAACCTATAATAGGGATTAAACAAGGGTAGGGCCTGCCTGGACAGCGAAAAACCGCCCGTGTAAGTAGTAAACTGAATGACGCTTTTTTATCCAGATTAGACCCTGTCCAAAAAGCTTTCAAGCCCCTAAGCCACACTAAGGCACAGCAGAGAACAAAAAAGGGGACTGATGAGGCCGAGCAGCTGCAATTGCAAGATTTCGGACACCTCGTTTTCATTGTTTAATTGCAAGTCGAATTGCCTCTTCCAGGCTGAAACTCTCTTTCACGCCTAGTTCCGAGCGTATTTTTCTGGTTGAGGGGATGTAGCGGGCGAGGGCGTTTTTCCCTTTTTCCTTATTCTGCACTATTATTTTGTTGTTGCCGCCATAAGCAGCTCTTATTTGCTGGGCCAGTTGCAAAATCGACCAGGCATTTTCCGAACCCACGTTATAGGGCTGTGAATTTTTCCCTTTAAGCAGGAGGGCCAGCAACCAATCCACCAGGTCATCGGCATACAAATAAGAACGCAAGGGGCTGCCGTCGCTGTGAATAATGATGTCCTTCCCCCTCTGGCAGCTGTCCATAAAGTTGGCGGCGGCAAAGTGGCTGTTTAAGTCTAAATATCTGCCAATGAATGTAAAACAGCGTGCAATGGAAGCGGGAACTGGCGATGCGGCAAACATTAGCTCAGCTTGCCGCTTAGCAATGCCATATTCGCTGCTGGGCCGACAAGGCAGGGATTCAGGGATTCTCGCTAAAGTCGCAGGCTGAAGACCATAGACCTCGCCGGAGCTGATGAAAAGAATTTTTTGGACGCCGCATTGCCTGGCAAAATCCAATATCCTCTCGCTTCCCTTTAAGATTATATCGGCTTGCAATCCCGCTGGCCAATGCCCGGTTGGACAGGCGGCATGGATAATGAAATCGTAGTGGCTCTTGGGAACGGAAAATTCCCGGATGTCTCCGGCTATGAAGCTGAGCCTGGACAGCTTAGCCAAGTGCGGATAATTCAGTTTAAAGGCGTCCGGGTTTCGCGACAAAACAGTCAAATCACAGCCTAGAGAAGCATCGCGCCCGATTTTATCCAGGATGCTCTTGCCGAAAAAACCAGTGCCACCAGTAAGTAAGAGCTTTTTTCCCCGTAATAATTCAATTGACATTTTCACTGTCCCTGGCGATTTGTAGGAAAAGAGCTTATGCCTCAAAAAGGGTCTGGCAGGATTTCGGACACGAAGACACAGCAAGGCGCACTAACAAAGACTTGCTCATGCTGATTTGTGGAGCTTACCTGCATTAATTATCAAAGTTTATGCGTTCTTCCTCGATGACCAAAGGTCGGTTTTTCACTTGCGTCCATATTGCCCCGATGTATTCCCCGAGAATGCCAATGAATATCAGTTGCACTGAGGCGAAAAAGAAGATGCCAATCATCAGGGGGGCCAGGCCGAAGGAAAAACTGTCCCAGTAAATCAGCTTCAAGAGCAGATAGGCCATGGCGACAAAAAAACTGGCCAAGCCCAGGAAAAACCCGGAGAAAATTGCCAGTCGCAGAGGCAGCTTGGAGTAGTTGACAATTCCGTTCATGGCGTAATCATAGTATCCTAGCAGGTTATACGAGCTTTTGCCGTGAAGCCGCGGGGACTGTTTGTAAGGCAGTTCGATGCGCTTGAAGCCAATCTCAGAAATCAGCCCCCTGGTATAAGGAATCACTTCGTGGAATTTTTTCATCGCCTCGATAACCTTGCGGTCATACAAGGCGAAACCGTGAAAATTTCTAATCATCGGCGTTTCAGAGACACTGTCTAGAAGCAGGTAATAAAGCTTGCGTATTAGCGTCATCAGCCCGGGTTTTTCGTAGCCTTGCTTTATTCCGCAGACCATGTCATAGCCCTCTTCCCATTTGCGGATAAATTGTTCTATCAACTCGGGGGGGTCTTGCAGGTCGCTGCAGATGCCGATCATCGCATCGCCGCTACTCTGCATATAAGTGTTATAGCCGGAACGAGCCGCCCCAAAATTATTGGAGTTGAATATGCACTTGAAGTTTTTGTCGGCGGCGGCGATGCGCCGCATCACCGCCCTGGTGTCGTCGCTGGACTTGTTGTCGGCGATGATGAACTCGTAGTCATACTGCGGAAACTTCTTCAATTGCAGCAGCACTTGCTCATACAAGGCCTGGATGTTTTCCCCTTCGTTGAAGGCGCCGCCGCAAATCGAGATTTTTTTTCTGCCGCTCATTCTGGCCTCCGCAATTTTTCCACCGGGAAAGCGTCGATATTGTCACGGGTGTAGTAGTCGTTCTTGTAGATGTCGCAATGCGCACAGGAATAATTCTCCTCCTTGCGGTCTTCCAGTTGCATGATCTGGAATTGCAGCCATTCGCGTGAATTCCAGATGTCGCGGAGGCTTTTTTCCTCCATATTGCCTAGATTTGTGCCGCCGATGAAATCGACACAGCAAGGTGAGACCTGGCCATTGCTGCGCACCGCCATGCTGGTGAAGGGCATGGGACAGGCTATGCGTGCGCTGCAGTTGGCCTGAAAGTCGCTGAGCGCCTTGTCGTGATTCTCGCGGTAGATTTTTTCAGTGAAGGACTCCGCCCCGGTCTGTATCCAGTTATGTGGCTTGTCCAGATACAACTCGTCGGCGACATCCCCATACATAGCAAAGAAGGCCTTGTTTTGCTCCTCGTCAAAGCTGTCCAGCATTTTTACGCTGACGAATGGCTTCGCTGAGCCGGCCTGTCTTTTTAGTGCCTGCAGCGCTTTCAGGTTTTGCCGGATAAAGCCGGGTTCGATGTTTGAGCCGGTGATTTCCCGCTGTCTGGAGTCTATTGCCGAATATATTGACACTCTTATATAGTCCAGTTGGTACTGCATTATTTTTTCTGCTGTGTCCTCATCAAGCAGGCTGGCGTTGCTGGTGGTCTCTATGCGCTCGGCTATATCGGCCTCTTTGGCGATTTTCAGCATTTCACAAAAATCGGGGTTGAGCAGGGGTTCTCCATACAGGCTCAACTTCAGGACTTTGAGTCTGGCCCCTGGCCAATCCTGCATTTGCTCGATGATTTTGCGGCAGCGCGGCAGCGGCATATGCAGGCGGTTTTCACTGAAGTAGCTCTTTTGTTTCAAGCTTTGGAAACAATGTATGCAACGGAAGTTACAGAGACTGGAGGGTTCTATCAACAGAGTGAAAGGCTTTGCCAGCGGCAGGACCCGCATCAGGTCTTGCCTATTGCTGTTTTTCAACTCGGTGTAGCGGATCATGATATGAAATCCTCGTCGGTGAAGGCCTCTTGCCAACTGATAGGCAAGGGCTTTCCGTAGAACTTGCTCATGTATTTATCGATGAAGCCCCGGTCTTCGCCGGACAGGCACTTGGGGTTGTATTCGGCAAAATGCTTGATGCTCATACCGCGTTTCAATATGTCTGGCAAGCTCTCCTCAAAGATATTTCCTATTGCAATATGAATATACACACAGGGCAGGATGTCTCCGTAGGGGGTAAGTTGCAGCACGGCGTTCACGCAGCCGCAGCCCTTGTCCATGCCATAGGCCGGGAAGGTGTCCCGGTGCACAACCGGATATTGCTTGTGCAAATCAGAAATATATTTTGCGTCCTCCTCGTCTATCAACACTTCGTGGCATCCCTCCAATTCGCCAATGGCCCGAGCAATGAGCACGTCGACCGCGTAGCCCCTGGCAGTGGCAAATTTGGCCATTTCCTCGAGTTGGCCGCTGCGGCAGTTCTGATGCGAAACCATGGTCTGAATAACCACACTCAGGTCGGCCTCCTTTGCGTTTTCGAGTGCTTGGATCGCCTTTTTGTAGGCTCCGGGGCAGTTGCGGTTTCGGTCATGCTCTTCTTCGACAAAATTATCCAGGCTGATGCGCACCTTGTCCCAGCCCGAGTTTTTCAGGCGCCTGGCCATTTCCTTGTCTAAAAAGAAGCCATTTGTGCTCATGGACAAATGAAACTTGTCTGGTTGCAGAGCCTCTATAACCTGGTCGAAATTCTTTAGCAGCAGCGGTTCGCCGCCGGAAAGATTAAACTGGCACAAGCCATAGGCATGGGCCTGGTCGCTGAAGCGGCGCAGAGTTTCCAGCGTCAACTTTTGCCGCGGCCTGCTGGGTATAAAACGTTTTGAGGCGCAGCAATGCGAGCATTTCAGGTTGCAGGCATAGCTGTAGACTATGTCAACAATCGGGGTGGGGATGCCCTGCTCGAAGCGCTCCTTGATTTTCAGCACCTTTTCATAAACCGCGGGCTTTGCGGCCTTCAGCTTGGCTCTCCTTTGTGCTTCCAGTTCTTTTACCGTCATGTTTGTCTCCAATCAAAAAGTGGCATAGCAGATGCTTTCATAAGCGTAGATGGTATGATGCCGCAAATAGAACTTGTATTCCGGCACCGGGTTTTAAGGTACAGCGGCATTTCATAGAGATGGCGCAGGTCGAGCGCTACCCTGGGTAAAGGCCTCCTCGAATCCGGCGCCGCATAAGCCCTTAGTGTCTCTTCGTGCCCCTTCGTGTCCTCCCCCCTTCGTGTGCCTTTGTGGTTCAATGGCTTTTTGGACGCGGTCTGCTTTAGGGAAATTTGCAAAACTGCTTCTGCCGCAAGATGTATATGGGCAGGGACTCCCCGAATTTCTTTCTGGCAATGCGGGCCACTTCCTGTGAATAGCCCCCCGCAGCGGCAATCAGCAGCCCTATGTCATCGCCCTCCACTGAATCAGGCGCCACTATGGGAATGTGGGTGGCCGGCGAAAAACGGCCCTGCTTGAAAGGGGCCGAGTCAATGATGCATTTGATCTTTTTGTGCAGGCCGGCAGCGGCCAGCAAAGCGAAAGTCTGATGGCTGGCACCCCAAATCACCGTGTTGGCCGCGCCATATTGCTCGAGCAGGCCGGCTAGTTGTTGCAGTAGCGTTCTCTGGGTTTTGCCAAAGACGGAGAAATCAGCAGGCTCCCTGAGGCGGACTTGCATTGACAGAATATAATCGTGAAAGAGCTTTTCGACTGATATAAGCTCGAAGCCATTGTTCTCCAGCAGCAGAGACAGGCTTTTCGCGGTGAAATAATACAGGTGGTCCCGCATGAATTCGGCAAAGGTGCCATTTTCCAGCAAGGTGTCAAAATTCGGCACTTCCAGCAGGCCCACGGCGCCAGGGGCCAGGTTGCCCCTGATGCCGCGGAGGTATGTGCGCAAATCCGGGACATGCTCGAGAACATTCAAGCTGTAGAAGGCGGCGAAAGGGGCGGCTTGCAGTTTTTCATTGCCCTCCGCAAAAAAAAGCCGTTCCAGCGAATGCCCTTTGTCTTGCGCCTTTCTGAAGTTTTCCAGGCCGAACTCCATGCCATGCAGCTCGACGCCACAGTTTTTCATGATGTCAAGAAACTCCCCGCCGCCGCAACCGCACTCGAGCACTTTTTTGCCGACCAAATCATGCTTGCTGACAAATTCGGCAAACTGCCTGCCGCGGAAAACGCGCATCTCGGGGGACAGCGCTGAAGCCCTGATCACCTCGCGAAAATATGGCACCGGGGCGGCATCGAGTTGAACCAAGGCGCAGGACTGACACTGGAAGACAGACAAGTCAAAAGGCTGGTCTTGAGACAAGCTCTCCAGGGTCGGCAGATATTGCGCATTTGCCGGCTGCCCAGGATAGTGCAGGACTGCTTTGCGCGGATTAAGGGCGCCACAGGCTCTGCAGTTGAAGCTGTCACGCTCGCCGGGCGGCGGCTTGATTTTCTCCAGCAGCTCCCAGACGCAGCCGTCTCCGCCTCGGCTTTGCAGACGTATGCTGGCCAGCTCCCTGACCTCGGCGATGGCATTGGCCGGGCAGGCGCTGTGTTTCAGGAGGCGCATCACCGCGATGTCGTACTTGCCGTCGCCGACATAGCAGACCTGGTCGGGGGACAGGCCGCTGTGCTCGATTATTTCAGCCAGCGCCTTGGCCTTGTCCTTGCAGGCGTTGTAGAAGTAGTCCGGCTTGAAGTGCTCCTTGAAAAACATGGTTATCGGGGTGGCCTCGCCGGTGAGCAGGCCGACTTTCAAGCCGCGACGCCTCATTTCAAACACCGCGTCTATGTCTTTGAAGTCAACGGTTTTCAACTCCCTGCCCTGGGAGTCGAAAGTCACCTTGCCGTCCGTGAGCACGCCGTCTATGTCAAGCAGCACCAGTTTAATCATGCCTAGTCTTCCTTTCATGGCTGGTTTTCCCGCCATTGTGCCTGGCGCAGCTCCTCCTCGGGGAGGTAGGGGAACATATCTTCCAGGGCTTTGCTGCGCATGCTGCCGTCAGGCAGGCGCATGGCCTGCACCTTGGGCTGGGTGATGTGCAGAGGGTCTACCAGGACCTGGCAGAGCACCGGGTCGTCGCCGCAAAGCGTCTCCGCGATTTTAGCTGGCAGCGAGGCATTGTCGCAGAGGCGGAGATGGCGGATGCCGTAGGCCTGAGCCTGGCGGCAGACATCCGGCAGAGTCAGGCCGCTTTCCGGGTCGGAGCCTACTTTGAAGCCCTCGAACATATTCTTCTGGGTGTTTACTATGCTGCCATAGCCGCCGTTGTCCCAGATAAATATCTTCACCGGCAGTTTGAGGCGGCGCAAAGTCTCAAGCTCCTGCACATTCATCTGAAAGGCGCCGTCGCCGTTGATCAGCACTGTGCGCCGTCCCCGCAGCGCCAGACAGGCCCCTATGGCATAGGGCAGGCCGAAGCCCATGGAGCCTAGGCCGGCGGCGTTCTTCACCCGCTGGCCTTTTTTCAGCCTCATGCCCTGGTAGCTTACCTCGCCGGCGGCGCCGGAGCTTTCCGGGACGATGATGTCATGCTTGTCGAGCTGCCGGAAAAGCTCGTCAGTGAAGTAATACAGGTCGACCCTGGCCGACAAATCCTGGGGCGGCTGCTTGAAGACCGGATATTTCGCCTTTAGCCGGCGGCAGTGGCGCAGCCAGTCCGGGCGCTCTGCCAGGGCGGGCAGGCTCTCGAGGGCGGCGACGAAATCCTCGGCGGGGCATGTCACAGGCAGGTCTATGCCTTTTATTTTGCGAATCTCCGCCTCGTCTATGTCAACCATGATTTTTTTTGCGTTTCGGGCGAAGTCTTCGCTGTTGAAGGCGGTGATGCTGGGGTCCAGGCGGCTGCCCACGACAAGCAGCAGGTCGGCGCTCTGCACGATGAAGTTGGCATAGCGCGAGCCCATGATGCCTGGAAAGCCGAAGTACAGGGGGTCATTGTAATCGAGCAAGTCGGCGCTTTTCCAGGTCAGCAACATGGGCACATGGTTGTTCCTGGCCCAGGCGGCCAGCCTTTCGGCGCAGCCGGCCAAGTTGCAGCCATTGCCGACTAGCAGCAGCGGACGGCGCGAATCGCGCAAAAGTCCGCCCACTCGGGAAAGCGGGATTTCCGCGTAAACCGCTTTTTCCGGGACAAACCCGCTCAGCTTGCTTTGCTCGATGATTGCCCCCTGCACATCCAGGGGGATGTCCAGCCAGACCGGGCCTTTGCGCCCGCTGTTGGCCTCGTGCCAGGCGCGTTGCAAATGATAGAGGATGCTCTCCGGCTCCAGCACGCAGACCGCATACTTGCTTATGCTTGACACCATGGAGACTATGTCCACCTCCTGCGAGCCTTTCTGCCGCAGTCCAGTGCCGGCCTTCAGGTCCTGGCGCTTGGCCTGGCCGGAGAGTATCAACATGGGCGTGGAGTCTATGTAGGCGGCGGCCACGGCGGTGATGGCATTGGTGCTGCCAGGCCCGGAGGTTACCAGAGCCACGCCGGGGAAGTTGCGGTGTTGCCCGTACGCCTCGGCGGCAATCGCCAGAGCCTGCTCGTGCAGAAAGGAATAATGGCGCAGGGCGGAACAGCGCCCCAGAGCATCGTTCAGATGCATGGCACCCCCGCCAGGGAGAAGAAATACATCCTCGACCCCGCGGGAAACGAGAAACTGCATGACAAAGTCGGCCAAACGAATCATAACTGGACCCCGTCCAAAAAGCCTTCAAACCACCCAGGTTCACTAAGAGCCACAAATGAACACTAAGAGGAAGCTGATTAAGCGGACAAACTACAATTGCAAGATTACGAACTAAACGATTTCATCTCAAAAAATAGAAAAAACCATGAAATTGCATGAAAAACACAAATCTTCCGCTGGAATTCTAAATTTTCTCTGATATCCAGTCACAAGGTGCCCCGAAGGGGCAACCTAATATAGCCCAGGGTAAGCGAGGCCGCAGGCCGAGCTTACCCTGGGTAAAAGCCCCCCCCGAATCCGGCGCCCTGTAGGGGCGCCACTTTCTGTGCTGAGGAAAACCTTTTTTGGCGAGTGCGCTTTTGCCTTTTAGCCGCACATTTTTTTACGCACTGCCAGTTCCTGCTCGGAAAGCTGGCGCTGGCCGGAGCCTAGGGCGCTTTGCATGCTGCGGATTTGCTTGACGAACTCAATCAGCTCGGCTGGCTCCACCGAGGATTTCTGGTCCGAGCCATACATATTGCGGTCCAGGGTGACATGCCGCTCCACTGATTTGGCTCCCAGGGCCACTGCCCCCAGGCTGGCGATATTGCCG
Organism: Lentisphaerota bacterium; assembly: GCA_012800625.1. Taxonomy (GTDB): domain Bacteria; phylum Verrucomicrobiota; class Lentisphaeria; order Oligosphaerales; family Oligosphaeraceae; genus JAAZIY01. The sequence continues at coordinate 3,171 of JAAZIY010000315.1, read as the reverse complement.
ATCTCGTGGCTGGAATAGCCCACCGGGCAGTTGTAGCGCCGGCGCAACTCCGGGATCAGCAGCAGGTTGGCCAGCTCCACGGGCATGGGATACACCGAAACGCAGTGCATCAACTCAAAGGGGCAGTTCTTCTTGACGAAAACCTCCACGCAACGGTCAATCTCCTCCCAGGTGCTCATACCGGTGGCGATAAAGGTGTACTTGCCTTCCTCGGCGACGGCGTTGAGGATCTCAAGATTGGTCAAAACCGGAGAGGCAATCTTGTTGTATTGCAAGTCGTATTTGCGCATGAATTTCTGTGAGTCCACATCCCAGCAGGAGGCAAACCAGGCTATGCCGCATTGACGGCAGTGGGAGTCTATCCAGTCATACTGCTTTTCGCTAAACTCGAGACCCTCTTTTTGGGCGCGCTGCGTCTTGCCCCAGGGACTCTCACGGGGAGAGGCCAAAAATTCCCGGGTGTAGACCTGCTCTATGCTGCGCTTTTGAAATTTAACTGAATCGCAGCCAGCAAGCAGGGCGGCATTGATCAGGCGCTCGGCCAAAGCCAAGTCGCCGTTGTGGTTGATGCCAATTTCCGCTGAGATGCGAACCGGGTTTTCCATGCATGACTCCTGCTGTTTTAGCGGACGGGGAAAATAGTGGAATGCAGGGGCTTGCCCTTGGTGGCTCCCCGGCAGGATATGTATGTGTCTGAGCGTCCAAAATTCTGTTTGGACCTGGTCTGGCGTCAATAGGCAAGATGTGGGCGGCAAAAGTCCCTGATCTTACCGGCAATGAAGGCCAGTTTTTCCTCGCTCAAGCCCGGATAAAGTCCAACCCACAGGGCTTGATTCATAAGGCGGTCGCTGTTGTCCAGGCTGCTGGCAATGCGGTAGTCGCAGCCCTCTCTTAATGTGTCAAAGCAGGGCTGCTTTGTCAGATTTCCGGCAAACAAGTTCCGCGTCTGTATGTTCTCTGATTCCAGGTGCCTGGCCAGCTCATTGCGGCTGAAGCCGGCTTTTTCCGAGACCGTCAGGAGAAAGCCGAACCAGCTGGCCTCCGCCTCAGGGTGGGCACTGCAAATGCGCAGTTCAGGCAAATCGCAAAGCTGCTTGTGAAGGAACCGATAGTTTTTTTGCCGTCCTGCAATCAATTCCGGCAGCTTCTTCAGCTGGGCGCAGCCTATGGCGGCCTGCAAATCCGTGGGGCGCAAGTTGTAGCCAAAATGGCTGTAGACATACTTATGGTCGTATCCCGGGGGCAGCCCGCCGTATTGGCCGCTGAAGCGCCGCCCGCAGGAGTTGTCCTCTCCGGACTCGCAGTGGCAGTCCCGCCCCCAGTCGCGCAATGACTGGGCAATCTTGTGAAGCAGGCTGTCGGAGCTGTAAACCGCGCCGCCCTCGCCGGTGGTGATATGGTGTGGCGGATAAAAGCTGGAGCTGGCGATGTCTCCCCAAGTGCCGCAAAAGCGACCGGCGAACCTGGCCCCCAGGGCATCGCAGTTGTCCTCGATCAGCCAAAGCCGGTTTTTCTCGCAAAACTCCTTTACCGCTCTGGCGTCGAAGGGATTGCCCAGGCTGTGAGCCAGCATGACGGCCTTGCTTTTGGCCGACAGGGCCTGCTCAAGCAGTTCCACATCTACATTGGCGCTTTCGGCCTCCACGTCAATAAACACCGGCACCGCCCCATATTGGATAATGGGCGCCACGGTGGTGGGGAAGGCGGCGGCGACGCTGATGACCTCGTCGCCGCGCTGTATGCGCCGCTCGCCTAAAAGCGGCGAGGTCAGGGTCATGAATGCCAGCAGGTTCGCCGAGGAGCCGGAGTTGACCAGGAGGGCATGCCGGATCCCCAGGAAAGCGGCGAATTCGCTCTCAAAGCGCCGGCTGTAGCGACCGGCGCTGAGCCAGAATTCCAGGGCGGCGTCAGTAAGGTTGCGCATCTCTTCCTGGTCGTAAATCCTGCCGGCGTAGTTCAGGCGGGTTTCACCGGGTCGGAAGGCCTGGTTCTGCGCGGGGGCATGCACCAGCCGGTAGTATTCCTCCACCTTGTCTAGTATCTCCTTGTGCAGTTTCTCCCTTACTGACTCCATGCCAATCCCTTTTGCTCGGCCTGCTGACAATATTCCGTCAAATCCTCTTCGCTGCGCAAGCGTTTTTCCTCATAAAAATCGCGGTACCACTGGGCGCAGCGCCTAAAGCTCTCGGCGCTGCTCCAGACCGGTCTCCAGTGCAGCAGTTTTCTTGCCTTTTGGCAATTCAAGCGCAAAAGCCCCGTTTCGTGCGGGGCGCTTGGGTCTGCTTCGCAGGTGTAGGTGATTTCGGGCCAATGCCTTTGCAAAGTCCTGGCTATTTCCTCCACGCTTACGCAGGCCTTTTCGCTTGGGCCGAAATTCCAGGCCTGGGCTGCCAGCTTGTCGCCGGCCAGCATTTTTTGTCCCAGGAGCAGGTATCCGCTTAGCGCTTCCAGGACATGTTGCCAGGGGCGCACGGCCCGTGGGCAGCGCAAGTTAAGCGCTTGTTTGCTGATTGCCGACCGCATTAAATCCGGCACTATGCGGTCTTCTGCCCAGTCGCCGCCGCCTATGACATTGCCCGAGCGGGCGCTGGCCACTAAAACCCGGTGCTTTTGTCCGTAATCGGCCAGGTTAAAAAAACTGTCGCGCCAACTGCCGGTCAAAATCTCGGCGCAGGCTTTGGAGGCGCTGTAGGGGTCATAGCCGCCCAAAGGCTCCTCCTCGCGGTAGCCCTCGGTCTTTTCCTGATTCGCATAGCATTTGTCGCTGCTCACGACAACAATGCCACGCAGCGACTCACAGTGCCTGGCGGCCTCCAGCAGATTGGCGGTGCCCAGGACATTGCTCCTTATGGTCTGCAAAGCCTGGTGGTATGATTTTCGCACCAGGGACTGGGCCGCCAGGTGAAAAATCAGCTCCGGCTGAAAAGAGCAAACAATATCGCGCAAACTTTGAAAGTCGCCGATGTCAGCATATTTGCTTTGCAGGTTCAAGCGCAAGAGCGCAAAATGGCTTGCGCCCTCTTCCGGCGGCAATGACAGGCCTAGGACGCTTGCCTGCAATTTCTGCAGCCATAAGCTTAGCCAGGAGCCTTTGAAACCAGTATGCCCAGTAAGCAGAATGCGACGGCCAGAATAAAGCCCGGCAAACATAAAATCACCATGAAAGAAGTT
>JAAZIY010000314.1 GCA_012800625.1 Lentisphaerota bacterium | reverse complement strand
GCCCGACAGAGCTTCGTGGTGCAGCTCTCCGGCGGCTCGGGCAGCTATCTGCCCAGTCCGGAGGCCGAACGCCTGGGCGGCTACGGCGGCATGATTATCAATGGCATAGTTGGTTCCGAGGGCGGCTACAAGCTGGCTGACAGCGCCATCGCCGCCATTGCCAGGCTTTTTGAAGACTAGGCCCCGACCAAAAAGCTGGTTTGGCGTAATTTGGACACTAAGACACACGAAGCTTTTGTGCTTTTAGTTTTAGCTGGGGTCTGATGTAATTCCGTTTTTCATACAGTTTTATTGTTTCTTTAGATTTTTTCATGTCCTTGCCTGCTGAATTATTTTTAGCCTTGCGTTATCTCAAGCCGAAGCGCACGCTGGTTTCGGTAATCACTCTGCTTTCGGTGCTTGGCCCCACCTTGGGTGTGGCCATCATGCTTATCGTCAGCTCGGTGATGAGCGGTTTTGACCGTGATATCCGCGAGGGCATCATGAGCATGCAGGCGCATCTAAGCGTCTACCCGCGTTTTTCAGAAAGTTTTGCCGAGCCGCTCAGCCTGGTTTCGCAGTTCGCCTCCTACGGTGTCAAGAGCACTCCGGTAATTGAGGGCAATGCCCTGGTTCAAGTGCGCAAGCTGGTCTTGCCCAAGGTGGTGCGCGGCATTGTACCGGAACTGGAGAAGCAAGTTACCTCCATACAGCGCAACTACTTTCAGCCCGGTCATGTGCTGCAGGAGGGCGAGGTGGTCATAGGCGGGCGTTTGGCCAGCAGCTGCGGACTGCGCGTAGGCGACGAAATGCTTATACATTCGCCGGCCAGGCTGACCAAAAACATAGTCTGGAAAGATGACGGCACGGTGGAGTTCAAAGAGAACGAGGAGATTTATCTGCCCGAGGAGGTGAAGGTGGCCGGGCTTTACTCCATGGGGGTGGCCGACTACGACGACAATGTCATCATTATGCATCTGGACCAGGCCGCCGAACTCATGGGGCTGGACTGGGGCAGCGCCACAAGCATACAAATCGCCGTGCCCGACCCCATGCAGATGCAGCAGCTGCAAGAAAAGCTCGAAAATGACTTCCCCATGTGCCGCTTTGTTTCCTGGCAGGAAAAGAACAAGCTGCTTTTTGGCACTTTGCAGGTGGAGAAGAACCTGATGACCTTCCTGATGACTTTCATAGTCCTGGTTGCCTCCTTCTGCATTGCCGCCACACTGATCACCGTGGTGGTGCAAAAAACCAGGGAGATCGGCGTACTCAAGGCCATAGGAATGTCAGGCGCCAGAATTGCGCGCATCTTCCTTTTGCAGGGCGGCCTGATCGGACTGCTGGGCACCGGCCTGGGCCTGGGACTGGGGCTTCTGGTCATTGCTTGTCGCGACCGCATCGCCGATCTGCTGAGCCTGCTCATGGGGCATGAGGTCTTCCCTGCCGAGCTTTACCACCTGATGAAGATACCGGCTTTGACCACTGCTTCCGACCTGCTTTTGATTGTGGCGTTGTCGCTGGGTATCTGTCTTTTGGCCGCCTTGCTGCCGGCCCTGTATGCCGCCAGCCTGCAGCCGGCCAAAGCCTTGCAGAAAGAATAAGCAAGACCCCGTCCAAAAAGCCTTTGAATCACTAAAGCACATAAATAAGCACTGAGAGAAAGCTAATTAGACCGTGTCCAAAAAGGGGGGGAGCATAGTAGCGCCTCTACGAGGCGCTGCTTTTGAGGGGTGTCTTAACCCCAGGCTAAAGCCTGG
>JAAZIY010000313.1 GCA_012800625.1 Lentisphaerota bacterium | reverse complement strand
GGAAAAAACCATTGTTAAAAGTTCTAGGTAAACACTTGCTATGCAAGGTGTCATCCTAAACAGGGGCGCGAAGCGCCTGTTTTAATCCTGCCAACAGTGGCGCGAAGCGCCATACTATAATAACCCTAGGCGCGGAGCGCGAAGCGCGGAGTGCCTAGGGAACAAGATACCCACCAAAACTGGCGCCTCGTAGAGGCGCTACAAATGGGCATAAACTGTTGGATACAAAGAAAATCTTGTGGTTGATGCCTTCTCACGCCGGCTAAAGCCGGCTAAGAGCGCAAGCTAAAGCTTGGACTACGAACATACGCCGGCTAAAGCCGGCGGAGCACAACACTTTTCGGGCTTAAGTTAGCGCCAATAGGCTAGATGCCGGCTTGCCCCAAGAACCCACATTCTTTTTGGGCGGGGTCTAAAATAACCCCAGGCGTGGAACCCAAAGAGGGGAGGCCCCCTTCGTGTGCCTTAGTGCGATTTTGTGTGTCTTAGTGTCCAAAAATTTTTGCCCGGCTACCTTTAAGGAAGAGCGATGATAGAAACCTTGATTTACGCATTTTGGCAAAGCGACCGCATGGGACAGGGCATAGTCCTGGTTTTGCTGTTGGCCAGCGCCTATGCCTGGTGTCTGATGATGCATAAAATTTCCAGCCTGCTGGAAATCCGGCGGCAATGCAACAAGCTGCGCCATGCCTTCGAGCAGGCCGGCTACTCGCCACTGTCCATGGCCAATACGCTGCAGCAGTACCAGGGGCCGCTGAAAGAGGTCTGCGAGGCGGGCATCGTCGAGCTGAAAAACATCCTGCAACGCGACGGTTCTCCAGGGCTTTCGTTCAGACATTGCCTGCTGTCGCGAAAGCTCAGCGTGGATGAGATCGACAAAATCCGCAGCACCATGAACCGCGTGATGTCAAGCCATTTTCTGCAGATGCAGGAGCGGATGCCCACCCTGGGCAGCATCGTCGCCATGAGTCCCATGCTCGGACTCTTCGGCACGGTCTGGGGCGTTATGCTTACCTTTATCGGCATAGCCAAGGTGGGCCGGCCCGACCTGATGGCCATCGCGCCAGGCATTAGCGGCGCGCTGCTGACCACCGTGGCCGGACTCTTTGTCGCCATGCCCTCCCTGGGAGCGTATAACAGCATGATCGCACTGCAAGACGCCATCGAAGTGAGCATGGATACCTTCACCGAGGACTTTATCAGCAGCCTGAGGCTGGAGGAAACCAAGCTGCCGCAAAGTGTCAGCCAGGAAGCTGGAGCCGAAGCCGGAGATGAATGAAAATGCGCCGCAATAACCGAAAAAACCGCCGCGGAGCCATCACTAGCATAGACCTGACTTCACTGATGGACCTCACCTTCATGCTCCTGATCGTGTTTGTCATCACCGTGCCAGTCATAGAATTCGCCACCGACGTCACCCCGCCGGAGCTGGACGGCAAGACCAAGGCCGAGGAAATCGAAAACCCGGTGCTGATCACCTTGAACCAGGCCGGGGTCATAGACCTGGACTCGCAGTCGGTGGCCATGCACGAGCTGGACAGCAGACTGCTGCGCCTGCGCCAAGAACGCGGCCAGGTCAATATTATGATACGCGCCCACGGTGAGAGACCATACGAGGATATCGTGGCCATTATGCGGGCCGCCCAAAAAGCCGGCTTGAACTCGGTCTCGCTAATGACACAGGCCGAGAAAATCCAGTGAGACAGAGGATTTTTGGGACACTAAGTCACAGCAATGGAATTATAAAAATTTAATTTGTCTAAGTTGAGTTGTTTCTGGTCAGTATGTAGACCCCATCCAAAAAGGTCATAACGCCGAAAGGCCGTTTGTGGCGCCCTTACAGGGCGCCATTCAGGGGGGGCCTCTACCCAGGGTGGCGCTCGGCTCCTACGGAGCCTCGCTTACCCTGGGCTTCATTAGGTTGCCCTTTCAGGGCACAAAATGGACTGAATCTCGGGAAAAAATTAGAAATTCTTCCGAAAACGGCGTTTTTCAGGAGAATTTTGCTTTTGTGATTAACCAGCTAGGGTCAATCTACTGACAAAATCAAAATCCTATAATGAATTTGTCTCATAGCACAATTTATTATAAAATAGCGTATCTATTTGCGCCGTAGGCGCATAACCATGCTT